>NZ_JBBIAM010000010.1:0-133017 GCF_054185185.1 Bradyrhizobium sp. UFLA05-153 | reverse complement strand
CTGCGCGCGCAGACCTTCGACGTCGTGCTGACCGACATCGAGATGCCCGACATGAACGGCTTCGAGTTCGCGGAAGTGATCCGCTCCGACCACAATCTCGGCGCGATGCCGATCATCGGGCTCTCCGCGCTGGTCTCGCCGGCGGCGATCGAGCGCGGCCGGCAGGCCGGCTTCCACGACTATGTCGCCAAGTTCGACCGTCCCGGTCTGATCGCGGCGCTGAAGGAGCAGACCGCAGGTGCGGCCGGCGCCTGCGAGCTGAACCGGGCTGCGGCGTAGAGCATGATCCGGAAAAGTGTGCAGCGGTTTTCCGACAAGATCATGCTCAAACAAATGAGAGCGGGACAAAGAGACATCCAATGAGCAGCAAGACCCAATCCGCCGAAGGCGCCATGGTCGAATACGTCACCGCGATGATCGGCGGCCAGCTCTTCGGCCTGCCGATCTCGCGCGTCCAGGACGTGTTCATGCCCGAGCGCGTCACCCGCGTGCCGCTCGCCTCGCGCGAGATCGCGGGCGTCCTGAACCTGCGCGGCCGCATCGTCACCGTGGTCGACATGCGCGCGCGCCTCGGGCTGCCGAGGCCCGAGGACGGCAAGGTGCCGATGGCGGTCGGCGTCGACCTGCGCGGCGAATCCTATGGCCTCTTGATCGACACGATCGGCGAGGTGCTGCGCCTGCCCGAGGACGGCAAAGAGGAAAACCCCGTCAACCTCGACCCCCGCATGGCCAAGCTTGCCGGCGGCGTCCACCGTCTCGACGGCCAGCTCATGGTCGTCCTCGACGTCGATCGCGTCCTCGAGCTCGAAACCAAAGTGCAAATGGCTGCGTAAGCCCAACAACATCGAAGCCGGAGAACCAAAATGAAGACATGTTTGGTCGTCGATGATTCCAGCGTCGTGCGCAAGATCGCGCGCCGCATCCTGGAAGGCCTGGAATTCGAGGTCACCGAAGCCGAGGACGGCTCGAAGGCGCTGGAGGTCTGCCGGCAGAAGCTGCCCGATGCCGTGCTGCTCGACTGGAACATGCCGGTCATGGACGGCTTCGAATTCATGGGCCACATGCGCCGCCTGCCCGGCGGCGACCAGCCCAAGGTGGTGTTCTGCACCACCGAGAACAACGTCGCCCACATTGCCCAGGCACTCAGCGGCGGCGCCAACGAATACATCATGAAACCGTTCGACAAGGACATCATCGCCGACAAGTTCGCGGAAGTCGGCCTGATCCCCGTCGGACAGGCCTTTGCTTAAGTCTTCCTGGCCTGAGTGTTCCCGGTAATCCTGCGAGAGGCTGCCCAGTGACCCCGCCCGAGTATGAGTATCTGCGGAAGTTCCTGAGAGACCATTCCGGTCTCGACCTGTCTGCCGACAAGCAATATCTGATCGAGAGCCGGTTGTTGCCGCTCGCGCGCAAGGCCGGACTCTCCGGCATTGGCGATCTCGTCCAGAAGCTGCAAGCTGGATCGAGCGCGCTGATCACCAGCGTGGTCGAAGCCATGACCACCAACGAGACCTTCTTCTTCCGCGACAAGGTCCCGTTCGACCATTTCCGCGAAACGATCATGCCGGAGGTGCTGAAGGCGCGCGCGGCGCGCCGGAGCGTGCGCATCTGGTGCGCCGCCGGCTCGACCGGACAGGAGCCCTATTCGCTGGCGATGAGCCTGAAGGAGATGGGCGCGGCGCTCACCGGTTGGCGGGTCGAGATCATCGCCACCGATCTGTCGCAGGAGGTTTTGGAGAAATCCAAGGCCGGCATCTACAGCCAGTTCGAGGTGCAGCGCGGCCTGCCGATTCAGCTCCTGGTCAAATATTTCAAGCAGACCGGCGAGACCTGGCAGATCAATCCCGAACTGCGCGCCATGATCCAGCATCGGCAGCTCAATCTGCTGCACGACTTCTCCCAGCTCGGCACCTTCGACGTGATCTTCTGCCGCAACGTGCTGATCTATTTCGACCAGGAGACCAAGATCAACATCTTCAACCGCCTCGCTCGTCAAGTCGAGGGCGACGGCTTCCTGGTGCTCGGCGCCGCAGAAACCGTGGTCGGGCTGACCGACACCTTCCGTCCGATTCCGGAGCGGCGCGGTCTCTACAAGCCGAATGACGCACGCAGCGCCGGTGCAAAGCCCGCGATCGCGGCGGCGCCTCCAAGGACCGCTGCAATGGCAGGCCTGCGCGCATGAGCGAAGATGGCAAGGGAGCGGAACGCGTGACGTTCAGTCGCGGCTATGATGTCTGCATCATGGCGATCGACGGAACCTGGCGTCGCGATTGCAAGCTCAACGCGATTTCCGACACCGATGCCATCCTCACGGTCGAAGGTTCGATCCAGGGCCTGAATCTCAAGGAATTCTTTCTGCTGTTATCCTCGACGGGCCTTGCCTATCGCCGTTGCGAGCTGGTGCGCGTCAACGGCGCGGAAATGGACATCCAGTTCCTGCGCGGCAAGAACAAGAGGAAGCGCGCCGCCGCAAGCCATGACGCGACGGTCTGAGCACAGTCATAAGCTCCTGTTCGCTTTTCTTAACGCGTTGTGTCGGATTTTGCCGAAAACATCCGATTGAATTCGCGGCCTCCGTTTTACGTGGCCTAAGCGCGTGCGATGTACGCATGACCGGTCTCAATCGCAGGACCCGGTAATGCCAAGAAGCTCCTACTCCTCCCTCCCGTCAAACCTGTCTGATGCCGGCGAACGGCGACCGCTGCAGCTTCTAATCGTCGATGACGACGCTACGCAGCGCAGCCTGATCACGGTTGCAGCCAAGCAGGCCGGCCACGAGGTGACCGTGGCGTCCTCGGTTTCGGAGGCGATCAGCAAGCTTAGCGCCGAGCGCTTCGACTGTGTGACGCTCGATCTCGTGCTGGAGGACGGCGACGGCATCGAGGTGCTGCGCGTGATGTCGGAGGCGAAATTCGCGGGCTCGGTGATCGTCATCAGCGGCATGGATGGCCGGCGCCGCAGTGCTGCCCGCCACTTTGCCCGCTCCGTGGGGATCGAACTGCAGAGCCTGCCGAAGCCGCTCGATCTCGCGGCGCTGCGTATCAGCCTCGCCAATCTCGGCAAGACTGCGATGGGTCTGCCGACAATGCACACCTGGGGCGGTGTCGCCACCGATGCAATCGTGGCGCGTCACCGCGCTTAAGACGCGCGGCCTCGCCCGATCCGGTGCGGCCGTCGCACCGCGCGGTCGCGGTTTCAGTTGATTTTCCGGAATCAGAGAGCGATTTTAAGGCGAGGTTGAGGCCGGCCCTGCACGGCACCGAGCGCTGCGCTTGCCGTGGCGTAGCAGCACGAAGATTTCGGTGGAACCTGGCGGATCGCAGGCGTCTTCCAGCGTGATCGCGGCCTCGATCAGGCGCATGCCGGTCTCGATCTGCGCGATCAGAGAGCGAAGATCGGCAGCGATCAACTGACGGCTGCCGGAAATGGCCGCTCGACACGCGGGCCGGTGCCAGCAAAATTTTGCCTGGATATTCTCCGTCCCCCGGTCATTGGGCGCTACGCCGCTACTTGTGCGTTAACTTCATGTCCCGTACAAATGCGGGGGTGGGCCGAATCCGTGCCGAACGCCAAAACGCTTGGCGCGGACGCAAATCTTCTCATGTCGGATGGACGTGGCACATGGCCGAAAAAACCTCCCGTGGCGAGATCTTCGTGGTCGACGACGACCCTGCCGTTCGCGACACCCTGTCGATGGTGTTGAAGGCGGCGGGCTATGAGGTGATCTGTTTTGCCGACGGCGCAGCGCTGCTCGCGGTCGCGCGAAACCGCACACCGGCCGCGATCCTGCTCGACGTCCACATTCCCGGCAAGTCGGGCCTCGACATCTTGAAGGAATTGCACGGCGAGGATTATCCCGCGCCGATCTTCATGATCTCCGGGCAGGGCGATATCTCGATGGCGGTCAGCGCCATCAAGAACGGCGCGCTCGACTTCATCGAGAAGCCGTTCCGCGGCAGCGAGATCGTCAACCGGCTCGACGAGGCGATCGGGGCTTATGCACGTCGGCAGGCGGAGAGCGCCTCGCCCAAGTTCGGCCAGCTCCACTTCCCCGGACGTGAGCCCCTCACCCGGCGCGAGCGCGAGGTGCTCGAGCAGTTCGCCGCGGGTGCCTCCAACAAGGAAGCCGGCCGTACGCTCGGGATCAGCCCGCGCACGATCGAGGACCACCGCGCCAACATCATGAAGAAGCTCGGCGCCCGGAACGCGGCCGACCTGATCCGCATCGTGATGACGGCCGCCCAGCGCGCTTCGTAGATTGCTCTCGTGCCCCGGACGCAGCGCATCATGCAATGATGCGCCGCCGAGCCGGGGCCCATGTCTCCAATTCACGGCAAACAGTTCTGGGTCCCGGCTCTGCGCTTCGCTTGTCCGGGACACCAGAGTTGCGCGCAACATCAGCCGTCCAGCGCCTTGCGCAAAATTCTTGCGAGGTCCGACTTGCGGTACGGCTTGGCGAGTAGCAGCACGCCGGAGTCCAATCGTCCGTGATGGATGATCGCGTTCTCGGTATAGCCTGATGTGTAGACCACTTTGAGGTCTGGCCTGGTCTTCAGGATCTCGTCGGCAAGCTGACGGCCGTTCATCTTGCCCGGCATGATCACGTCGGTGAACAGGAGGTCGAACGGCTGTCCGGCCGCGACGATTGCCAGCGCTTCAACCGCATTGGCCGCCTGCAACGTCGCGTAGCCCAGCGAATGCAGCTGCGCCAGCACATAGTCGCGCACCAGGCGGTCGTCCTCGACCACCAAAATCGTCTCGTCTCCGCCATCGATCGCAGCCGGCGCCACGCCCTCACCGCTCGCAGTCGCCGTCATGCCAGGCGGCAGGTACATCTTGATCGTGGTGCCGTGTCCTTCCTCGCTGTAGATCCTGATATGGCCGGCCGACTGCTTGATGAAGCCATAGACCATGGAGAGGCCGAGCCCGGTGCCCTTGCCGGGGCCCTTCGAAGTGAAGAAGGGATCGAACACGCGGTCCAGGAGCTTTGCCGGAATCCCGGCGCCGGTGTCGCTGACCGCGATCAGCACGTAGTGGCCGGGGCGGATGTCGTTGATGTTGGCGTAGCTTTCGTCGAGCCAGGCCGTTCCCGTCTCCAGGATCAGCTTGCCGCCGTTCGGCATGGCGTCGCGGGCGTTGAGCGCCAGGTTGAGAAGGGCGGTGGTGAGCTGGTTGGGATCGACGATCGCCACGCAGCTTTCCGCCTCGAACACGGATTCGATCTGGATCTGCTCGCCCAGCGTCGGGCGCAGCAGCTTGGCCGTGTCGACGATCAACGAATTGATGTCGATCTCGCGCGGTTGCAGCGGCTGCTTGCGCGCGAAGGCGAGCAGGTGCTGGGTCAGCTCGGCGCCGCGCCCTGCAGCCTCGTCGATCATCCTGGTGATGGCGGCAAGCTGCGGCTCCTTCTCGACCGCTTCCGCCAGGATCTCGATCGTCCCGGTGATGACGGTGAGGATGTTGTTGAAGTCGTGCGCCACGCCGCCGGTGAGCTGGCCGATCGCCTCCATCTTCTCGGCGTGGCGGACGCGCTCCTCGGCCGCGATCTTGTCGGTGAGGTCGCGGTAAAAGACGTTGAACAGCAGTCCTTCGCGACGGTTCAGCGCGGTGACGCTCAGCTCGGCTTCGAATTCCTTGCCGTCACGTCGGCGGACCATCATCTCGCGCCGGCGCTCGACGAGCCTGCCGTCTTCCGAGCTCACGAAGCGTTGCAGGCCGGCCCTGATCGTTTCGCGTTCGCTCTCGGCAACGATCAGGTCGACGTTGTTCCTGCCCAGCGCCTCGTCGCGCCGCCAGCCGAACAGCTTCTCGGCCTGCGAGTTCCAGGCCAGGATGGTGCCGTTCTCGTCAGTCTGGACGAAGGCGTCGAGCGATGTCTCGACGATGTTGCGGGCAAGCTGCTCGCTTTCCCGCAGCGATTCCTGCGCAAGCCGGGCTTCGGTCATGTCGCGCCCGACGAAGTAGAAGCGCTTCATCTCGGGAGACCACGTCCCCATCCAGGAGAGCCAGACCTCGTGCCCGTCCTTGTGGAGGCAGCGGGTGTCGGCGAGCTTGGGCCGTTCGCCGCGCCGCAAGGCGCGCATGTCCTCGCGCGACCGCTCCAGATGATCGAGATGGATGAAGTCGGCGCCGCTGCGGCCGATCATTTCCTCCGGCCGATAGCCGAGGATGGCTTCCGAGCTCGGACTGATCTGGGCGACATGCCCCCTCGCATCCATGATCATGATCAGGTCCTGCGAGGCGTCGAAGATCCGCCGGCGCTCCTCGAGCTGCTGTTGCAGTGCCCGCTCGGTGCGTCTGGCTTCGGTGATGTCACGGGCCGATCCGGAAGCGCCGATGATTTCGCCGCCGGGACCCCTGATCGGCGACAGGCTGAGGGAGATCTCCACGGGTGTGCCGTCCTTGCGCACGCGCACCGTCTCGAAGCGTTCGATCGGTTCGCCGCGCGCGATCCGTCTCAAATAATCCTTGCCCTGCTCGCGGCGGTCGGGAGGCACGATGATGGAGGTGTGCTTGCCGATCGCCTCGTCCGCCGAATAGCCATAGAGCCGTTCCGCCGCCGGATTCCAGCCGGTGATGATGGCGTCGAGCGACTGCATGACGATGGCATCGTCGGAGGATTCGACCGCGGCACTGAACAGGCGCTCGCGCTCGGCATGATGGCTTCGAGCGGCCTCGGTGCGGCGGTGCTCGCGAACCTCGCGTTCGAGAGCTGCGGTCTTGGCCTGCACCTCCGCGACCATGCGCGCGAAGGCCCGTGCCAGTGCGCCGGTTTCGCCCGGCGCATCGACCGGGATATCCGCCGGCCGCCCGCTGCCGATCGCCTCCACCGCCGTCGTCAGACGCCCGATCGGACGAGTCAATGAGCGGGCCACGAGCACCGCAAGTGAAGCCGCGGCAAGGACCGCGAGCACGCCGACCAGCAAGGATGTTTTTTGAATGGCTGCTGGCACGCGGCTGAATACGGGCGGGGGAATGGTCTCGATGATTGCGACCCACTCCTTGCCCGCAAGCAGCGCCGGCGCGAGCGCCGCGCCGCTCGGCCGGCCCAACCTGTCGGTCAGGAGCTGCGTGGATCCTTCCGTCTTTCCGACCAGGGCTGTAAAAAATGGAAATTCATTGCGCCAGGTGTCGTGCCGGCCATGCACTGAGCCGAATTCTCGCGTGCGATCGGGATGGACGAGATAGTCGCCGCGCGAATTCACGACGTAGATCTGCCCTCCCGAGCCGGAAGTCGAGCGAATGCGATCGAGAGCCGGACTCATGTCGATATTGGCGATGATGATACCGAACGGCTTGCCGTCCGGCGTGAACAGCGGCGCTGCAACCCGCAAAGTCGGCATGTGAGGAGCCGTGGTCCCCCCCTGGCGGGTGGCGAGATCGATCGGTGACACATAAATCTCGCCGGGCGCCAGGCGAATCGTTTCCTGAAAGTAGAGTCGCTCGCTTTTGTGCTCCAGTTCGCTGTTCGGAATGATCCGGGCTGTTCCATTCGGGCCGGAGCGGTCGACGCGGACCAGCTCGCGCTGGTCGTCGTCGACACCGATGATTCGAAATTGCGCATAGCTGGGTTTGGCTTCGATCTCGGCGGCGAGGCGCCCTGCGATGCGCTCGCGCCAGGTCTGCTCCGAAACGCCGTCAAGAGGATCAATGCCACCGCCGATATGGGCGCGGATCAGGCCATTGATGCCTGCGGCGGAGCGATAGCCTAGGACATCGCCGCGAGCGCCGGCAACGTAGGATTCGAGATTGGTAGCCAGCAGGTGTGACTGGGCTTCGACGCGTTCCAGGACCCGTGGAATGACCGCCTGCGTGAGGTTGCGATAGCCGAGCCAGCCGACTGCGGCCACGGTAATCGCCACCAGCAGGATCATCGCGATGGCCAGCCGCGTTGCGAGCGTCATGGGGATTCCCGAATGACTGCGCGTGTTCTGGCCTGGAACAGAACGGAGGTCTTTGTCATCGGCGGCCGGTGCTGACATCCGGATTCCCCCGCGATGCCATCTGCGTCGCGTCCAGGCAGCCATCGACGGCCGCAAGCAGCGTGTCGGCACGGAACGGCTTAGGCAAGCTCGCCACTGCGCCGAGCTTGGTCGCCATCTTCAGGAAGTCCGGCTGGGCATAGGCGTCGGGCGCGGCCGACCGGCCGGAAATCACGATGATCGGCACCGCCGGCGCTCGCGCCCGAATGTGCCGCATGGTCTCCAGTCCATCCATTCCGGGCATGAAAATATCCAAGAACAACAGCTCGAACCGACCGGCCTCGAACATTACAAGGCCCTGATGGCCGTCGCCGGCGACCGTCACGCGATGGCCAGCCCTCTCCAGCAGCAGCCGGATAGTCATCTGCACGGCCGGATCGTCATCCACGATCAGGATGTTGGCCAAGTTCCAGTCCCCCGAGCCTGGTCCAGGTCGACCATGTCGGTCGAAGCTGGGATTGGGAAATTGTTGCGCGGATTCCGCGCAACCTGCAAGCACTTCGCGATGATGGAAGTGCCTTGTGGCGCGGCTCGGACGTGAGCTGTCTATATGCACGCTTGCATGTATAGCATGTTACGGCCGGTGGCCGCACCGCGTCTAGTCGCTCAGATATTCCGGATAGCGCGCCCGGATCCTGTCGAGCTCGCTGAGCGTGCCTGACAGATGCGTCCGCAAGTGCTGCTGCGCGGTCTCGGCGTCGCCGGCTTCGATCGCGCGGGTGATCAGCCTGTGGTGCCGCACGATATTCTGGGCCTTGCCGGGAGAGGGCAGGTGCAGGCGCCGCAAACGGTCGATATGTCCGCTGCGGCTGCGAACCAGCGTCCAGAGCTCCTGCTTGCCGGCGGCCACATAGAGCTGGGCGTGGAAATCATTATCGCCGGCGATGAAGCTCTCGAAATCTCCGCCCCTGGCGAATTGCTGCTGGAGCGCGATCGCGTGGTCGAGGCGGATGATCAGGGCTTCGTCATGGCTTTCCGCGAGCAGCCGCACGATCTCGAGTTCCAGCGCCTGGCGCAGGAAATGAGCCTGCTGGGCGCGGCCGACATCGACCCGGCTGACCACCGTCGCGTGCTGCGGAAACACGTCGACCAGTCCTTCTTCCTCCAGTCGCATCAGGGCGTCGCGGATCGGTGTCGAGCTGACGCCGAATTGCGCGGCGAGATCGGCGCGCGACAGCGGCGAGCCCGGCGGCAGCTCGAGGGCGAGAATGGCGTTGCGCAGCCGCTCGAACACCTGCGGCGCCGCCTGCCGGGCGCGGTCGAGCCGCGCGCCGGGGCGGGAGGCCGCGCGAGGCGCGGTATGGGACACTTCCATGGCTGCTGTTCCGGCGCGCTTGCCTTTGATGCACTAATACATTAGTGCATCAGCAACGCCGCTCGTCAATGCCGGCCGGAGGAAACGAACAACAATGATCAAGCAGTTCCAGCACGGCCTCGCCGCCGTCGCCATGATCGCCGCCCTGGCCCTGTCGGCGGTCGCGGCAGAAGCGCAGCAGAAATCCGAGATCGCGCTCTCGCGGCAGCCTGGCATCTTCTACATGCCGAGCCACATCATGGAGAAGCTGAAGCTGATCGAGAAGCACGCAGCTTCGCTTGGCGTATCAGGCGTCACCACCAAATGGATCACCTTCTCCGGCGGCGGCGCGCAGACCGACGCGCTGCTCGCGGGCGGCGTCGATATCCTCAACACCGGCACCGGCAATCTCCTGCTTTTGTGGGATCGCACCCGCGGTGGCGTGAAGGGCATCGTCGCAACGTCGGCGCAGCCGATGACGCTGATCAGCCGTGACCCCAACATCAAATCGATCAAGGATTTTGGCCCCACCGACAAGATCGCGGTGCCGACTGTGAAGGTCTCGACCCAGGCCATCGTGTTGCAGATCGCGGCCGCCGAAGCCTTCGGCGCCGACCAGTGGTCGAAGCTCGATGCCAACACGGTGCAACTCGGTCACCCCGACGCTTATGCCTCGCTCGCCAATCCCAAGCACGAGGTGCACAACCATTTCTCGATTCCGCCGTTCAGCTTCCTCGAGCTGAAGAACGTGCCGGGCGCGCATGTCGTGCTGAACTCGCCCGACGTGATGGGCGGGCCGCTCAGCCAGGCGCAGTTCTTCACCACGACCAAATTCGCCGATGCCAATCCAAAGATCATCCAGGCCGTGCGCGATGCGACCAAGGAAGCGCAGGACCTGATCCGCAGCGATACCAGGCAGGCGGTCGAGATCTACAAGGAGATCACCGGCGACAAGACCTCGGTCGAGGAGCTGTTGGATCTGCTCAAGCAGCCCGGCATGATGGAGTGGAATCTCGAGCCGCAGGGCACGACGAAATTCGCCGCCCACCTGTTCAAGACCGGCACGCTGAAGACGCAGCCCAAGGCGTGGACGGACTACTATCTCCCCGTCGCGCACGACCTGAAGGGCAGTTGATTTCATGGCGCTGCTCGATGTCAGCGGGGTGACGCTGCGCTACAAGACCTCGAGCGCCGTCGTCACGGCGACCGAAAAGGTCTCCTTCACCGTCGACAAGTCCGACCGCTTCGTGCTGCTCGGACCTTCCGGCTGCGGCAAGTCGACCCTGCTCAAGGCGGTCGGCGGCTACATGGTGCCGAGCGAAGGCCGGATGGCGATTCAGGGGCGCGGCATCGTCGGTCCCGGCGCCGACCGCATGATGATCTTCCAGGAGTTCGATCAGCTCCTGCCCTGGAAGACCGTGCTCGCCAACGTGATGTTCCCGCTTCTGACTGCGCGTCGGTTGCCGCGCAAGGAGGCCGAGGCGCGTGCGCGGGCCTATATCGAGAAGGTCGGCCTCACCCGCGTGGTCGATGCCTATCCGCACACGCTCTCGGGCGGCATGAAGCAGCGCGTCGCCATCGCCCGCGGCATGGCGATGGAGCCTGATATTCTCCTGATGGACGAGCCGTTCGCGGCGCTCGATGCGCTGACGCGGCGAACCTGCCAGGACGAACTGCTCCAGCTCTGGAGCGAGACGAAATTCACCGTGCTGTTCGTCACCCATTCGATCGCGGAAGCAATTCGCATCGGCAACCGCATCTTGCTGCTGTCGCCGCATCCCGGACGCGTCAAGGCGGAGGTAGTCGATGTTGACCGCGTCTCCAGCGACGATGGCAGTGCCGGGCGTCTGGAGAAGGAGATCCATGATCTCCTGTTCTCGTCCGCAGCAACGGCGCATTGAGGGAGCTTCTCATGGGCGAAGCGAGAATCTTGCTGCGAGCCGCGCCGGCTGCGGACGCCGTCAGCGCCGGGGAGGTTGAACGCAAGCTGAGCGTCCTTGAGCTCTTGTGGAACGACGGCTTCGTTCGCAAGGCCGTCATCATCCTGTTTCTTGCGGCGGTCTGGGAAGCCTACGGCGTCTACCTCGACAACCCCCTGCTGTTCCCGACGCTGCACGATACCTCCGTCACGTTGTTCGAGCGCATCAAGGACGGCACCATTCCCATGCGCGCCTGGACCTCGCTCAAAGTGCTGTTCATGGGCTATTCGGCAGGCATCGCGCTCGCCGCCATCTTCACCGTGCTCGCAATCTCGACCCGCATCGGCACCGATTTCCTGGAGACGGTGACGGCGATGTTCAATCCGCTGCCGGCGATCGCGCTGTTGCCCTTGGCGCTGATCTGGTTCGGGCTCGGCAATGCCAGCCTCGTCTTCGTGCTGATCCATTCGGTGCTGTGGCCGGTCGCGCTCAACACCCATTCCGGCTTCAAGAGCGTATCGAACACGCTGCGCATGGTCGGCCGCAACTACGGCCTGCGCGGATTGCCCTATGTCGCAAAGATTCTGATCCCGGCGGCCTTCGGCTCGATCCTCACCGGTCTGAAAATCGGTTGGGCCTTCGCCTGGCGCACGCTGATCGCGGCAGAGCTGGTGTTCGGCGTGTCATCAGGGCAGGGCGGGCTTGGCTGGTTCATCTTCGAGAACCGCAACCTTCTCGACATTCCTGCGGTCTTCGCAGGTCTCTTGACCGTCATTATCATCGGGCTCTTTGTCGAGAACCTGATCTTCCGCGCTATCGAGCGGAATACCGTCCAGAAATGGGGTACCCAATCATGACCAAGAAGAAGACGCCCGACCAGCTCCGCAGCGCGCGCTGGTTCGCGCCAGATGATCTCCGCTCGTTCGGCCATCGCTCGCGCACCATGCAGATGGGTTACGCTCCGGAGGAGTGGAAGGACCGGCCGATCATCGCCATCCTCAACACCTGGTCGGATGCACAACCCTGCCACATGCACTTCAAGTCGCGCGTCGACGACGTCAAGCGCGGCATCCTGATGGCTGGCGGCCTGCCGGTCGAGTTGCCGGCGCTATCATTGTCGGAATCGCTGCTCAAGCCGACCACCATGCTCTATCGCAATCTGCTGGCGATGGACGCGGAAGAGCTGTTGCGCAGCCATCCCGTCGATGGCGTCGTGCTGATGGGCGGCTGCGACAAGACCACGCCGGCGCTCCTGCTTGGCGCCACCTCGATGAACATCCCGGCGATCTACCTGCCGGCCGGCCCGATGCTGCGCGGCAACTGGAAGGGCAAGACGCTGGGCTCGGGCTCCGATGGCTGGAAGTACTGGGACGAGCGCCGTGCCGGCAAGATTTCCGACAGGGACTGGCTCGATATCGAAGCCGGCATCGCCCGCAGCTACGGCACCTGCATGACCATGGGCACGGCTTCGACCATGACGGCGATCGCGGAGGCCATCGGCATGACGCTGCCGGGCGCCTCCTCTATTCCCGCGGCCGACGCCAACCACATCCGCATGGCCTCTGAATGCGGCCGCCGCATCGTCGAGATGGTTTGGGAGGACCTGACGCCGAAGGCGATTCAGACGCGCAAGGCATTCGAGAACGCGATTGCGGTCGCGATGGCGATGGGCTGCTCGACCAATGCGATCATCCATCTGATCGCGCAGGCGCGCCGTGCCGGCCAGGACATCGGACTTGACGATTTCGAGATCGCGAGCCGCAAGGTGCCCGTGATCGCCAACGTCCGGCCGAGCGGCGATGCCTATCTGATGGAAGACTTCTTCTATGCCGGCGGTCTGCCGGCGCTGATGAGCCAGATCAGGCCGTATCTGCATCTGGATTGCATCACGGTCACCGGGAAGACAGTCGGCGAGAATATCGCTGGCGCCGAGGTCCATAATGACGATGTCATCCGCTCGGTCGACAACCCGATCTACAAGGAAGGCGCGCTCGCCGTGCTCAAGGGCAATCTCGCGCCCGATGGCTGCGTGATCAAGCCGTCGGCCTGCGCGCCGCGCTTCCTCAAGCATACGGGCCCGGCGCTGGTGTTCGACGACTATCCGTCGATGAAGAAGGCGGTCGACGATCCCAACCTCGACGTCACCGAGGACCACATCCTAATCCTGCGCAATGCCGGGCCGCAGGGCGGGCCGGGCATGCCGGAATGGGGAATGCTGCCGATCCCGACAAAGCTCGTGAAGCAGGGTGTGCGCGACATGGTGCGCATCTCCGACGCACGCATGAGCGGCACCAGCTACGGCGCCTGCATCCTGCACGTCGCGCCGGAATCGTATGTCGGCGGCCCGCTCGCGCTGGTGAAGAACGGCGACCGCATCACGCTCGACGTCGCCGCGCGCACCATCAATCTGGATGTGCCGGAGGCCGAGCTCGCCAAACGCCGCGCAGAATGGAAGCAGCCCGAGCGCCGCTTCGAGCGCGGCTATGGCTGGATGTTCTCAAAGCACATCAAGCAGGCCAATGACGGCTGCGACTTCGATTTCCTGGAGACAGGCTTTGGCGCGCCGATCGGCGAGCCGTCGATTTACTAGAGCAACTGTCATTCCGGGGCGCCGCGCAAGCGGCGAGCTATGGTGCGCAATTGCGCACCTGAGAATCCATAACCACGATCGGGAGTATGGATTCCGGGCTCGCGCCAAGTCGCGCGCCCCGGAAAGACGAAGATGAGAGAGCGAGAACGCAATGACAAAACTCAGCGACGCCACCCGTAACAAGCTCAAGTCCGTCTCCACCGCCACTGTCGCCACCGCGCTGTTCAAGCGTGGCCTGCGCATCCAGATGATCCAGGATGTGCATCCCCTTGGCCCCGACCAGCCGACCATGGTCGGCGAGGCCTTCACGCTGCGCTACATGCCGGCGCGCGAGGACCTCAACACCATCGAAGTGTTCCGCGATCACTCGCATCCGCAGCGCAAGGCGGTCGAGGATTGCCCGCCCGGCGCGGTGCTGGTGATGGACAGCCGCAAGGACGCGCGCGCCGCATCCGCCGGTGCGATCCTGGTGACGCGGCTGATGAAGCGCGGCGTCGCCGGCGTCGTCACCGATGGCGGCTTTCGCGATTCCGCCGAGATCGCCAAGCTCGGCTTTCCCGCCTTCCATCACCGCCCGAGCGCGCCGACGAACCTCACGCTGCACCAGGCGATCGAGATCAACGTCCCGATTGGCTGCGGCGATGCGCCGGTGTTTCCCGGCGACGTCATTCTCGGTGACAGCGATGGCGTGATCGTCATCCCCGCGCATCTCGCTGACGAGATCGCCAACGAGACGTTCGAGATGACTGCGTTCGAGGACTTCGTCACCGAGGAAGTCAGCAAGGGCCGCGGCATCTTCGGGCTCTATCCGGCCACCGATCCGCAGACGCTCACCGACTTCGCGGCCTGGCGCAAGGCGAACGGTCGCTAGTCCGCATCAACCACATCGTCACACGAGCCGGCCGACGCAACGGCCGGTTCAGAGCAATCAGGGAGGAACTGAAATGAATCTGTCACGACGCGATCTCTTGGCCGGTGCTGGTGCAGCGGCGGCTTCCACGCTTCTCGCCCGCGCCGCCGGCGCGCAATCTTTCCCGTTCTCGCCGAACCAGCGCTATCCGGATGCCGCCGTCCAGATCCTCGATCCCAGCTTTGCAAAATACCGGCTCTATTCCTCGACGATCGAGCAGGTCGCGACCGGCATGCGCTGGGCCGAGGGCCCGGCCTATTTCCCGGAGGGCGGCTACCTCCTGTTCTCGGACATTCCCAACAACCGGATCATGAAGTTCGATGAGAAAACCGGGCAGACCAGCGTCTTCCGCAGCAATGCCAATTACGCCAACGGCAATGCGCGTGACCGCCAGGGCCGCCTCGTCACCTGCGAGCACTCCGTCACCCGCCGCATTACCCGCACCGAAAAGGACGGCAAGATCACGGTGCTCGCCGACAAGTTCGAAGGCAAGCGCCTGAACGCGCCGAACGACATCGTGGTGAAATCCGACGACAGCATCTGGTTCACCGATCCGACGTTCGGCATCAATGGCGAGTGGGAGGGCAAGAAGGAAAAGCCCGAGCAGGCCACCACCAACGTCTACCGCATCGCCAAGGACGGCAAGCTCACCGCCGTCCTCACCGATCTCGTCAATCCGAATGGCCTGGCGTTCTCGCCGGACGAGAAGAAGCTCTACATCGTCGAATGGAAGGGCACGCCCAACCGCAGCATCTGGAGCTACAATGTCGGCGACGACGGCGCGCTGAGCGGCAAGACCAAGCTGATCGATGCCGCCGACCAGGGCTCGCTCGACGGTTTTCGCGTCGACCGCGACGGCAATCTGTGGTGCGGCTGGGGTTCGAACGGCGCGCTGCAAGCCGAGCCGACGGACATCGGCGGCCGCCGGGTGTTTCAGCTCAGGGGCAAGCCCGATGATCTCGACGGCGTGATGGTGTTCAACCCCGAAGGCAAGCCGCTCGCCTTCATCAAGCTGCCCGAGCGCTGCGCCAATCTCTGCTTCGGCGGCCCGAAGAACAACCGCCTCTATATGGCAAGCTCCCACTCCGTCTACGCGCTCTACGTGGAGGCGCATGGGGCGGTGTGAGGTGCACGCTGCTTGCGGTCGTCGCCTGGATTGAACGAGGCGAGGTTGGCGCTTCGCCTCTCCCGCCTGCGGGGAGAGGCCGGAATCCGCGCGGAGCGCGGATTCCGGGTGAGGGGGACTCTCCGCGAGTCCAGCTTTTACCGCGATTGCGGAAGCAGCCCTCCCCCAACCCTCTCAGCGCAAGCGCAGCTCGTCGCGGCCCCGTAAGAACGGGGAGAGGGAGAAGCTAGACCTCCGCCTTATCCATCATCCCAACCGCCCACAGTGCAAACGCATACACGATCGCAACCTCGTCGAGGCGGTCGAAGCGCCCCGATGCGCCGCCGTGGCCGGCGCCCATGTTGGTGCGGAGCAGAACCGGGCCGCCGCCGCTCATGGTGGCGCGCAGGCGCGCGATCCATTTGGCGGGCTCCCAATAGGTGACGCGAGGATCGGTCAAGCCGCCCATTGCCAGGATCGCCGGATAGTCCTTCGCCGCAACGTTGTCGTAGGGCGAGTAGGACAGGATGGTGCGAAAATCCTTCTCGCTCTCGATCGGGTTGCCCCATTCCGGCCATTCCGGCGGCGTCAGCGGCAACGTGTCATCGAGCATGGTGTTGAGCACGTCGACGAACGGCACCTCGGCGACGATCCCGGCAAACAATTCGCCGGCGCGGTTTGCGACCGCGCCCATCAGCATGCCGCCGGCCGAGCCGCCGTGACCAATGATGCGTGTTGCGCTCGTATACTTCGCCGCGATCAGAGCGCGTGCGCTCGCCGCGAAATCGTCGAACGTATTGGTCTTCTTCTCGCGCTTGCCGTCGAGGTACCAGCCCCAGCCCTTGTCGGCGCCGCCGCGGATATGTGCGATGGCGTAGACGAAGCCGCGGTCGACCAGCGAAAGGCGGTTGGTGTTGAAGGAGGCCGGCATCGCGGCGCCGTAGGAGCCGTAGCCGTAGAGCAGCAGTGGCGCCGTGCCGTCGAGCTTGAGCCCGCGGCGATACAGGATCGAGACCGGCACCTCGGCGCCGTCATGCGCCTTCGCCATGATGCGGGTGGTGACGTAGTCGGCTGCATCGTGGCCGCAAGGAATCTCCTGGCGCTTGCGAAGCACACGCGAGCGCCGGGCCATGTCGTAGTCGTAGACTTCCGAGGGCGTCGTCATCGACGAATAGGAGAAGCGTAAGTTCGTCGTCTCGAATTCGTAGGAGCCCATCGTGTCGAGCGAATAGGCGGCTTCGTCGAAGGCGATGGCGTGCTCTTCGCTGTTGCCGAGATCGCGGATCACGATCGCCGGCAGCGCATTGGCGCGCTCCAGCCGCACCAAATGGCCGGCGTAGAGGTCGATGTCGATGACGTAGATGCCGGGGCGATACGGGATCAGATCGCGCCAGTTCTTGCGCTCGGGCGAGGCGAGCGGCGCGGTGACGATCTTGAAGTCGATGGCGTCGTCGGCATTGGTGAGGATGAAGAGCTCGCCGCCGCGATCGGCGAGTGAATACTGCACGCCCTCTTCACGCGCCGCGACCAAGCGTGGCGGTGCGTCCGGGTTGGCGAGATCGATCAGCCTCTGCTCGGATGTTTCATGGTCGCCGCCGGCGATCACGCAAAAGCGTCCGCTGGTGCTCTCGTGCAAATGCGTGAACCAGCCGGAGTCCTGCTCCTCATAGACCAGGATGTCGTCAGCCTGCTTCGTGCCGAGCCGATGCCGCCACACCTGCATCGGGCGGTGATTGTCGTCGAGCTTCACGTAGAAGAAGCTTTTGGCGTCCTTGCTCCAGACCACACCGCCGTCGGTTCCCTCGACGAGGTCGTCGAGATCCGTTCCCGTCGCCCAATCGCGCACGCGGATCGAAAAATACTCCGAGCCCTTGGTGTCGGCGGTCCATGCCTGCAGCTTGTGATCGGGCGAATGCCGGCTGCCGCCGAACCTGAAATACTTGTGGTCCTTTGCGAGCGCGTCGCCGTCGAGCACGATATGGCTGTCGCCGCCATTGCGCGGCATGCGGCCGAACAGCTCATGCTGTCCGCCTTCGCGGAACTTGCGGAAATAGGCGAACGCGCCGTCCGGCGAGGGCACGCTGGAATCGTCTTCCTTGATCCGGGAGCGCATCTCGCGCACCAGCGTCTTCTGCAAGGGTGCCGTGTGGCCGAGCAGGCTCTCGGTATAGACGTTCTCTTCGTCGAGATATTTGCGGATGTCGGGATCGAGCACGGCGGGATCGCGCAGCACCTCCTGCCATTTCGCGTCCTTCAGCCAGGCATAGTCGTCGCTCACGGTGATGCCGTGCCGGGTGAAGGAATGCGGCCGCCGCGGCGCGACGGGGGGCTTGGTGGGGCTGGCGGTTTTGGTCAAGTCGATCCTCGCGTCAGGGTGCGTGTCTTGCCCCTATATCGGATCGGACACGGGGGATTTAAAGAAGGCCGCGCGCACCGACGGTCGGCTCCCTCGCCCCGCTTGCGGGGAGAGGGCGGGGTGAGGGGGAGCCTCCACGGGGACGGTGAGAATTGGACTCGCGGAGAGTCCCCCTCACCCGCAAGCGGGGAGAGGCGAAGAAGCCTAAGCCCCGACCTGCTCGCCGAGATACGCCACCGCCGCCTCGAGGCCGCCCTTGCCGTGCGGGATCTTCAGCGCGTTGAGGCCCACTTCGATCACGCCGAGCGTGCCGAGCAGCATGGGCGCGTTGACGTGGCCCATATGAGCGATGCGGAAGGCCTGGCCGGAGAGATCGCCGATGCCGGTGCCGAGCACCACGCCGCACTTGTCCTTGCAATAGCGCTGCAGCACCGCGGGATCATGCCCGTTGCCCACGGTCACGGTCGTCACCGTGTTGGAGCGCTCGCCATTCTCCAGAATATTGAAGCCGAGCACCTGGCCCTCCGACCACATCGCGACCGCGCGGCGCGCGGCTTCGCCGAGCAGGCTATGCCGACGGAATGCGTTCTCAAGGCCCTCCTCGTGCAAGAGGTCGATCGCCTGGCGCAGCGCGAACAGCAGATGCACCGGCGCGGTGCCGGCATATTTGCGATAATGCTCGGTGCCTTCGCGTTCGCTCCAGCTCCAATAGGGCGTCGCCATGTTCGCCTTCTTGTGCGCCTCGAGCGCGCGATCATTCGCCGCGACGAAGCCGAGGCCGGGCGGCGTCATCAGGCCCTTCTGCGAGCCGGACATCGCGACGTCGATGCCCCATTTGTCCATCTCGAACGGCATGCAGCCGAGCGAAGCCACGGTGTCGACCATGTACAGCGCCGGGTGGCCGCTCGCCTTGATCGCCTTGCCGATCGCCTCGATGTCGTTCTGCACGCCCGAGGCGGTGTCGACCTGCACGACGACGACGGCCTTGATCTTGTGCTCCTTGTCACGGCGCAGGCGCTCCTCGACCTCGTGCGGGCGCACCGCGCGGCGCCAGTCACCTCTGAGCACCTCGACCTCGGCGCCCATCAGGGATGCCGCATGGCCCCAGCCGATCGCGAAGCGGCCGCTTTCCAGCACCAGCAGCTTGTCGCCGCGCGACAGCACATTGCTGAGCACGGCTTCCCAGGCGCCGTGGCCATTGGCGATGTAGATGTAGGACTTGCCCTTGGTCGCGAACAGTTTTGAGAGATCACTGATCAGGCTCTCGGTCAGATCGGTCATCTGCTTGGAGTAGATGTCGATCGCCGGACGATGCATCGCCCGCAGCACCTCGTCGGGCATCGTGGTGGGCCCGGGGATGGCCAGAAATTCCCGGCCCGCGCGAACGGTCATTGTTGTTCTTCCTTATGTGATGAAGACGGTCTGGAGGATCATCGGCTCACGCTTTTTACGCGCCGTGGGGAGCCAAGAAAAGCACGTAAAACGCGGGATAATCATGCAAGAAGCGATCGCCCGGACATGGCTATCGCCGCGTCTCGCGGCATCCGGCGGCTTCGGCTTCCTCGACCGAGCAGAACCAGCGGGTGCCCTTGCTGATCTTCATCTTGATCTGAGCGTACCAGCGGCTGGTCGGCTGGTGAAAGATGCATTCGCCGGCGCTGTTGACGTTGCCCTTGATGGTGCAATCCGGCGAGGGCGCGACGGGGCCCGACGCCGAGGCGAGCAGGATCGCATGCGCTCCTTCGGGCGGCTTGGTGGCGCCGAGGATCGCGGTCTTCTTGTTGCGCACGCGCCAGTCCCAGGGGGCGATGAAGGCGCCCTGCCACATGCCGGCCTTGGCTTCGCGCGCGACCGCTTCGTCGGCTTCATAGTCGTGGGAGATGCGGGTGAAGGCCAGCGCCCAGCCACTCCGCACCAGCCATTTCTGAATGTCCTCGCCGTCGACCTCGCAGCGCGCCACGGTGCGGCCGCGCCGGTCGATCGATTTCGCATGGCAGACCCAGTTCTTGCCCTCGGCGTATTTGGCGAGCTCCTCGCGCGCTGCCAGGCCGCAGGTCCAGCGCTCGCCCTTGGTGTTGAGGCAGAGCTGGTCGGTCGACGGCGCGTCGATGCCGCCGAGACGGATGCGGGTGTTGCCGATCTGGACGGAATCGCCGTCGCGGACCTTTGCCGTGCCGGTGATATCGGCAGCCTGCGCCAGCGACGGCAAGGCGAGGAGGATAATCAAGCCAAGAAATGTTCGCGACATGCCGGTCCGCGTCTGATGAAAATCCCGATAAGCCCAGCAATTGTGGTCGGTATTTGGCCGCCGGGCCAGCACCTGCCCAACTTATGGGCTTTCAACTTCCTGTCATCGCAGGGGCGATTAGCGAATAGGGAATGGCGCATGGGGAGGTCATCCCATTCGCTATTCGCCATTCACCATTCGCCGCCTGGCCACCGCCAGCCCCATCAGCACGAAGGCCGACGTCACCTCCGGCCCGCCAACCAGGATCCGCGTCGGGGTCTTCATCTTGTTCCATTCATAGGCGCGGAACGGGCCGCGGCGGCCGCCTTCGCCGAGAACTCTGACGATGCAGTTCAGCGCCGGCGCGAAGGTCTTGGGATCGGCGCCGAGATGACCGAGCGCGATCAAGGCGAGCGCCGCGTCGAATGCGTTCATCTCGGCGACGAGCATCTCGCCCTGGACATAGCCGAGCACGCGGGCGCGGATGAAATCGAAGGCGCCGTCGGGATCGATCGCGGCCTGGGCCGCCAGCGGCAGTGACAGGAAGGCGGCATAGCAGCGGCCGAAATAGGCGCTGTAGAGCTCGGGCAGATAATAGATGTGCGAGCGCGGATTGGCGAAGGCGCCGCTCGCCGCCAGCCGCTTCTGGAAGGCGACGATGCGATGCACGGTGGCAAGCCGCGCCGGCGTCTCCAGAATTTTCCAGCGCTTGAGATTGCGGAAGGACACTTCGAGGATGTCGAGGTTCAGCGTCGGATCGAGATCGTTGCCGTAGGGCCGCTCGCCAGCGAGATTGTCGATCCAGGTGGCGACGCCGCCTTCGTAATCGATGTTGTCGTTGAGCGGCACGGTGACGCGCGGCTCGTTGACGCCCTCGCGCACCTGGTAGCCGGCGTAGAAATCGAGCAGCGGTTGGGCGAGGATCGGATCCTCACTGCCTGCCTGCGTCGCAGCCGAGAACGAGCACGCCGTGGTGTCGCAGTCCGGCACGTAGACGCCGAAGCCCAGGTCCTGCTTGATCTGCGCAAAGAAGCGCGAGAAGCGCGGATGCGGCGCCGGCGCCAGCGCAGTGATGACGTCGAAGCGCGCGCCGTCCGCACCCTTCACTTCCTCGCGGCTGATGTTGATGCAGAAATCGACCATGTCGGCGATCGCGGCTTGCGCGGCCTTGGCGTCGGCGGGCGAGGCGAGGCCGGTCTCGCCATAGGCGAGCAGCGCCTCGATGAAGAAGGCGTCGTAATAGGCCGAGCGGTGACGGATCTGCACCGGCTCCCACATCGGCTCGGCGATGCCCCGCCAGGGCGGATTGATGATGGCGCCTGCGCTCGAGCGCGCGACGAAGATACGCGCCAGGTTGAACAGCAGCGAGGAGTTCTTGTAGCCGCGCGAGTTCAGGCCGGTCAGCGCCATGATCAGCTCGCGACCGCGCAGGTCGGGATCGCCGATCAGGTTGAACGCGGCATAGGTCGGCAGGAAGCCGTTCTGGCGGTAGCTGCGCAGCAGATGATGCGCGCAGTCGCGAATCACGTTGTCGATCTCGGCCAGCGCCGGCCCCGCACCGTTGAACGGCATTGGTGGCGGCTTGGGATGGTCGAGCGCGATGGTGTCGAGGAGGTCGGCGACGGGACGGCCGACCGCCTCCCAGTCGGGCTCGGCATCGTCGCGGGCACGGGTCAGCGCCGCGCGCAGCCGGGTGAGCCTCGCCTCATCGCGCAGGTCGGGCAGGCCGGCGCGGCGGAGCAGCGCCCGCAGGGCCGGATTGCCGAGCGCAGTCTTGTAGAACTTTGCCAGATGCGGATCGCCGGTGGCCGGGCCCGCCAGCACGGGATCGCAGACGTCATAAAGCGAGGGGCCGTCCTTCCGTGCCGTCAGGGCGCGGAAGGCGTGCCCGGCGAAATAATGAAAGCTCATGAATTACCTGGTCGCGCGGGGCCTTGCCGGGGTTCACGGCGCGTCGTCCCGGCAGCGCGCCTGTGTTTCCGCAAGTATTTGAAAAGTGTCACGAATTCGCGTGGAACACAAATGTGACCGATGTCACAGAAAAAGTCGGGACGGGAACTGCTTGTTCGGCCCTGAAAAGGGGCCGAAAGGATGAAAAAAGGCCCATCTGCGGCGTCAGCAATTAACCAGTATATTCAGTGGTTTAGCTAAAAAGAAGGGCAATCTATTGCCCCGGGGGCGATATCCGGTTAAGGGTTTGTTTGGTGCGGCGCCGCAAATTGCGCGCAATTCGGGGACACATCCCCGGCCAATCCCTCAAACCTAAAGACGCCATCGCGCTACTCAAACAGGTACGCGCGTTGCGATGGCTCCTGACAGGAATGAACCGAGATGAATGTAAGGCAGCTCGACATTTCCCGACGTACCATCGCGGTCGCCGCCGCTCTGATCGGCACGGTGTCGCTGGCGATCGGCGCCCACGCTGCCCTGAACATGCGCGCCCTCGATGCCGCCAAGGCGGTCTCGACCGCTGAGGTGACCGGTTCCGTCGGCCACACCTCGCGCCTCGCCCTCGTCATCGGCAATGGTCATTATCCCGACGCCAATGCGCCGCTGTCGCAGTCGATCAACGACGCGCGCGCGCTGTCGTCCTCGCTGCGCAGGGGCGGCTTCGACGTCGACATGGTGGAGGACGCCAGCAAGGACGACATGGTCCGCGCCGTCAACCGCCTGAAGTCGAAGATCACACGCGACAGCGTCGTCATGCTGTTCTTCGGCGGCTACGGCGTGCAGGCCGGCCGCGAGAGCTACATGCTGCCGGTCGACGCCGTGATCTGGAAGGAAAGCGACGTCCGCCGCCAGGGCGTCTCGATCGAGAGCGTGCTCGAGATGATGAAGGAGCAGGGTGCCAAGGCCAAGCTCGTCGTCGTCGATGCCTCGCGCCGCAACCCCTATGAGCGCCGCTTCCGCTCCTACAGCCACGGGCTGGCGCCGATCAGCGCGCCCGACAACGCGCTGATCCTCTCCTCCGCTTCCCCCGGCAAGGTCGCCGACGACGGCAAGGGCGATCACAGCGTGCTGGTCAGCGAACTTCTGAACAACCTCAATGCGCAGGGCAGCGCCGAAAGCGTCTTCAACAAGACCCGCGTCGCCATCTCCCGCGCCTCCGAAGGCGACCAGGTCCCGACCGTGTCGTCCTCGCTCCTGGAAGACGTCCAGTTCGACCAGGCCGGCGGCTAGTCCTTCATATCCACCAAAGTCTCCAGCAAAGTCTCGTGCCCCGGACGCGGCGCATCATGAAATGATGCGCTGCTGAGCCGGGGCCCATGCCTTTTTGCGGAGTCTTCGAAAGAGATGGGTCCCGGCTCAGCCCAGCAGCGTTGCACGCTGCAGTGCGTCCGGGACAAGAACCCTTCTTAAGCGTTACTTCGTCTCCGCGCTCGCCATCACGGGGCGTACCGGGTCGCCTTCGCGCAACAGCGCGCCGGCGCGGGCGACGACGATGTCGCCTTCGTTGACGCCGTCGCGGATCTCGATATTGCCGCCGGACATCAGCCCGATCTCGACGCGCTTGGTCTCGACGCGGTTGCGGCGGATGATCTGCACCACGGTGCCGGCGGGGCTGTACTGCACGGCGGTCAGCGGGACCGCGATATTGCAGCTCTGCCCGGTCTTGATCAGCGCGCGCCCGCTGGAATTCACCAGCAGCCGCCGCGGCGTCGAGATGCCGATATAGACCATGCCCTGCTGGACGTTCGGCTCGACCGTCGGCCCGATCTTGCGCACCTTGCCATCGATGTCGCCGGCACCCGCGATGCGCACGGTCGCCGGCTGGTTCACCGCGAGCTTCTTGATGTCGGCGGTGGCGACGAGGCCGACGAGGTCATATTCGCTGCGCGCCACGATCGAGAACAGCGCTTCGCCGCGCGCCGAGGCCGGCGCGCCGATCTGCGCCGTCGAAGCCGAGATCATGCCTGCAACCGGCGCCGTCACCTGGACTGTGCCGCCTTCGGGCAAGGC
The DNA here is from genome assembly GCF_054185185.1 of Bradyrhizobium sp. UFLA05-153. Taxonomy (NCBI): domain Bacteria; kingdom Pseudomonadati; phylum Pseudomonadota; class Alphaproteobacteria; order Hyphomicrobiales; family Nitrobacteraceae; genus Bradyrhizobium; species Bradyrhizobium sp. UFLA05-153. The sequence continues at coordinate 108,674 of NZ_JBBIAM010000010.1, read as the reverse complement.
CAGCCGCGCCAGCACCTGGCCGGCGGTGATGGTGTCGCCGGCTTCCGCCAGGACCTCCGTCACCTTCAATCCGGGACGCTCGGGCCGCACCGAGGTTTCCTCGCGTGCGATGATCGTGCCGCTCGCTTCCACGATGTCGGAGAAACAGGACTTTGCCGCCTTCAGCACCGTGACGGCCGGTCCCTTGGGCGCCTCCTCATCGGCGGCGCGGGCCGGGAGGGGGCCAAGAAAAAGGCCAAGCCCCAATGCGGCGGCGACGGCCACGGGAAACAGGGTCTTGTTGGACATGCGGGTGCAATGACGCATCGGACTAATCCACGGGATCAAACGCTTCACTCGATAGCAGATGGCGGGGGCACAGACCATGGCGCCCCCGGTGCCCAGGCAGGAGCAAATGCCGCAGGCGCGTCCACGGCAAGCCCTTGATTAGTCGCGAGATTGAAGATCAGGTTCGGCGCCTGGTGCCATCCGTCAGCCGCGGCGTTCGCCGAGCAGCCTGCCCGTGGTGCGATTGATCAGGTGCAGGCGCGCACACGCCGGACACATGACCGAGTCGTGCGTATCCTTGGCATCCGTCGGCTCGGCCATGAGCCGATGCTGAACGTTCATGCCGGTCTGCGGGCATTTGAAGACAATATGACGATCCATTGCGTGCCGGAGTATGACGGCAGCGAGCCGCGACCGAAACTACGGATGATTGCGTAGGTCGGTCGCGGCTCCCGCACACTTACGGCAGCGTGACGAACTCCACCCAGTTCGGCTTCTTGCCGGTCGGATAGGACTTCAGCTTGGTTAACGCGCCGCTGGCCTGGTCGATCGCGTAGACCGACATGCCGTCGGACAATTCGCCGACGGCGGCGAGATAGCGGCTGGTGGGATCGATGTTGAAGCCGCGCGGCTGCTTCTCGGTCGGCACGGTACCAACCGTGGCGAGCTTGCCGCTTGCCGGATCGATCTTGTAGGCGGTCAGCGTGTTGGTGGTCCGCTCCGAGGCGTAGAGGAAGCGGCCGTCGGGCGCGACGTGGATGTCGGCGGCCCAGGGTTTGCCGGTGAAGCCTTCGGGCAGCGCGGTGGTCCGCTGGATCTCGCTCCACCCGCCGGTCTTGGCGTCATAGCTGAACGCGGCGACGTCGCCGTTCAGCTCGTGGATGAGATAGACGTATTTGCCGTTGGGGTGGAAAACGAAGTGCCGGGGACCTGATTTCTCGGGCACCTTGTGGACCGGCGGATCGCTCGGCGTCAGCTCGCCGGTGGCGGCGTTGAATGCAAAGGCCAGCACCTGGTCGGAGCCGAGATTGGTCGCAAACGCAAAGCGGTTGTCGGGCGAGGGGATGAAGGCATGCGCATTCAGTCCCGTCGGGATGACCTGCTTGGGCTCGCCGACGACGCCGGTATCGAGCAGCGGATTGAGCGCGACCTTGTTGCCGCCATAGGAGGCGCTGAGCACGAACTTGCCGGTACGGTCGGTCATGACATACGCCATGCTGTCGGCGAGCGGCCCGTTGCCGATGTGCTTGAGCGTGCCGGTCTTCTGATCGATGGCAAAGCTCACGGCCGAGAACGGCTGCGAGCGCACGCCGGCGATCAGCACGCGGTGATCGGGCGTCACTGCCAGCGGCGTCGAGGAGCCTGGCTTCTCGATGCCTGCGAAAGGCGCGGTCTGCACCGGGCTCATCTCGCCCTTGTCGTCGATGCGGAAGACCGAGATGTCGTTGCTGTCGGCATTGCCGACATAGGCAAATGTGTCGGCCATGCCGGCGCTTGCTCCAAGGTGGGTGGCGAGGACGACGGCGCATGCCGCAAGCGGCAGTTGCAGGGCAGTACGGCGGGTCGGTCGGGACATCAGGCTTCCTCCAGCTTTCCAAAATCGCCCTTGCCGTCCGGCATGGCTTCTCTTGGTTGCCGGCGAGGATACAGGCCTCCCTGCCATTCCGCCAAAATCCAGTTTGGATCGATCGATGTCGAAATTGTATCGATTGGGCGCCGCAAAGCCGGCCAGCCTAAATTTCCGCCACGCCCAAAAACCAGCCGGCGCGATGAAGACGTGGTGGCAAAGCATCGCACCGATCAAACCGACCGGAGGCCGCCGCCGACCAACAAGTGACAGTTCGGCAAGATATTGGCTCCAAGATGCTGGTCGAAGAGTTGGTGCAAGAATTGGTGCAAGAATTGGTTCTTGGGTGCGCCGACACGCCGCAGCAGAAGAGGAACGGCATCGTCGCCCGGCTGTTCTAGAATTGCTGCTTGCGGCGGGAGGCTTTTGCGGAGGCTGACGTGTTTTGGATTTATTGGGACACCGCCTGGTCGATCATCATCAGCGGCATCATGTTCGCGACCATCGTCGCGCATCCCGATGCCGAGTTCGCGGAAGTGCGCGGGGCCGAACGCTCCTGAAGGTCCGCCCTGGGTCCGGGGCGTGTCCTCCGTAGTTCTGCGGAGTTTGCCCTTCCGCGCGCCTTCATCCGATGCGACGGCCTTTGCCGGTATCGAGGTGAACCAAATCTTAGGAGCGCGACGGTAATTTTCTGCATCTTTTTTAGAGGATGCGGCCCCGCAATGAAATTGTTCGGCAATCCCTCCATACGTTCGGTTCTCGGCGCCATCATCGGCATCCTCGGCCTGTTTCTGATCGCCCAGCTCGCGACCGGGCTCTATGGCGCCGTCGAGCGCAACGCCGCGGCGCAGAAGCTCGATCGTTATGCCGGCACCGACCAGCAGCTGTTTGCGACCCTGCTCGGCTTTCGCCTGGAGCGTGGCACCTTCCTGTCGGCGCTGCTCGCGGAGGGGCCGGCCAACGCCAATGCCGACAATCGCATCGCCACCAACCGGCAATTGTCGGAAGCCGCCTATAAGAGCGTGCTCGAGCGTCTCGAGGGCGTGACCGATTCCCGTCTCGCCAGTGCCCTGAGCAGGCTGGTCGCGATCCATGACACACTCGTGCCACTTCGGCCCAAGGCGGAAGCTGCCATCCACCAGCCGAAATCCAGTCGTGACGCCAAGGTCGCCGACGATTTCCGCAAGACCGCCCAGGATTATCTCGACGGCATTCTGGCGTTGACGGGCGAGCTCGAGAATGCGCTGAAGCTCGGCGATCCCGTGGTCGATCACCTCCTGGGGGTGAAGCAGTCGGCCTGGGCGGCGCGCAATTTCGGCGGCCTGGTCGCGATCCGCCTGGAAGCCGCGGCGGCCAGCGCAAAACCCTGGAGCGCCGCCGACATGGTCGGCGCCGCCGAGGATACCGGCCGTGCCAAGCAGGCCTGGAGCCAGGTGCTGGATGCAGCCGGCCGCGCTGACGCGCCCGCCAGCCTCACCGATGTGGTCGCGCGCTCGAAGCAGGGCGAAGCCGCGGCCATGGTCGAGCGCCAGCAGGGTTTCATCAAGGCGCTGAGCAACAACCAGACGATCGACATCAAGATCGAGGATCTCTCCAAGCTCAACACCGCCATCCTCAACTCCAGCGTCGAGGCTGGTCAGGTCGCGCTTGCCGAGATGGTCGCGCGTGCCGGGCAGCAGATGGCCTCGGCGAAGTGGAGCCTGGTGTTCAACGGCGCGATGATGCTGGTCGCGCTCGCCATCACCGTGTTCGGCTTCATCCTCGTCAACCGCCGCGTCAGCGTCCCGATCCGGAAATTGACCTCGTTCGCTTGCCGAGCGCGACTATGCGATCGAGCTCGCCGGCATCGAGCGTGGCGACGAGATCGGCGAGATGTCGCGTGCGGTGTCCGTCTTCAGGGAGAACATGATCACGGGTGATCGCCTCGCCGAGGAGCAGGCGGCCGAGCAGGGCCGGAAGGAGCGGCGCCAGCTTGCCGTCGAGCGGCTGATCGGAGAGTTCGAGAAGACCGTGACGGAATCGCTGCATACGCTCGCCTCGGCGTCCGGCGAGCTGAACGCCACCGCGCAGTCGATGTCGTCGACCGCCGAGCAGGGCTCGTCGAAAGCGGCCTCCGTTGCGTCCCTGTCGGGCGACGCGTCGTCCAATGTGCAGACGGTTGCCGCCGCCACGGAAGAGCTGTCGGCCTCGATCGCCGAGATCAGCCGCCAGGTTGCGGAATCCTCGAGCATTGCCGGGGCTGCTGCGGCGGAAGCCGATCGCACCAATGGCGAGGTGCAGGCGCTCGCGGACGCCGCCCAACGCATCGGCGATGTCGTCGAACTGATCACGGGCATTGCCGAACAGACCAACCTGCTGGCGCTCAACGCCACCATCGAGGCCGCGCGCGCCGGCGAAGCGGGCCGCGGCTTTGCCGTGGTCGCAGCCGAGGTGAAGAATCTCGCCACGCAAACCGCGAAGGCGACCGAGGAGATCACCGGCCAGGTTGCCGCTATCCAGGGCGCGACGCGCTCGTCCGTGACCGCGATCCAGTCGATCGGCACCACCATCCAGCGCGTCAACGAGATCGCGGCCGCGATCGCCGCTGCCGTCGAGGAGCAGGGCGCCGCCACACGTAAGATCGCCCGCAACGTGCAGCAGGCCTCCCAGGGCACCACGGAGGTTTCACGTCACATCTCCGGCGTCTCGCAGGCTGCCGGCCAGACGGGTGCGGCCGCCGGCGAGGTGCTCGATTCCGCCAAGATGCTGTCGCGCCTGTCGGACGATCTGAAGCGCGAGGTCGACCGCTTCGTCGAAGATCTCAGGGCGGCGTAGCTCGACTCCGCTCCGCTCTCTGTGCCCCGGATGCTGCGCAGCGCGCCGCCCTTCGCGGCGTGATGGGTTGCTGATCCTGGGCCCACACCGAACTGCAACGCTAGGTCCCGGTTCAGCAGCGCATCGTTGCACGCTGCGCTGCTGAACCGGGACACGAGAGTCCCAACTCCTCACGTCATGCTGCCAGGCATGAAGCAGCGGATCAGCGTGCGGCCGTTGACGTAGTACGGCCAGACCATGGTGCGACCGGCGCGGTTCGGCTCGGTGATGACGGTGTCGTCGGGCACCTCGACCCACATACCCTCAAGACGAACGCGGTAATGGCCGTCCCTCGTGTCCCAGTCGGCATCGGCTACCGCGGTGCCGTCGGCATCCGCGCAGCACGGTCCGCCGCCTTTGCTGTGCAGGCTTTCGAACCAGCCTTTGAGGGGGGAATTCGCAAACCGGCCGTCGTCGCGGCCTTGTGCGGGGGCGCAGATCAGAGCAAGCGCCGCAACGAGAGGGAGTAATCGATAGCCGACAGACATCCTTTCGCCTCTTGAGTTTCGCACGCAAAAAACCGTCCGGCCCCGAAGGCCCGGTGCGCACGTGATGCAGTTTCCGCTGACACCCACCGGCCGGATTGTTCCGCCATCAGCGATTGCGACAACCCGCGGGTTGAAGGTTTGATCCTATTTGGGAACGCGTACCATTGCGGCCCTATCGGTCAGAAGCTGTGACCGATTGCGGATGATCGAATTGCCAGCTTGATGCGCGCGCGAATTGAGCGCAGTTTGCGGGCGTGATTTGTCGTGAAGGGCTGTAAGGGGCGTTGGGATTCATGGTGATCGCATCGAAGGCGACAGTTGCCGTTTGCTCGCTCCTGCTGGTTGCGGCCGGCGGTGCCGCGATCGTCGTCGGCACTGGCGGGCTGTGGCAGGCGTTGCGCGGCGGGCCCGAGGTCAAGGTCGCCGACGGCAAGGCCAAGGTCGAATCCAAGCCGGAAGCCGGGACGGCGCTCGCCGCGCCGCCCACATTCCTGCCGCCGGGCGCGCCGTCCGTCGCACCGTCAGCGGCGCCCAGCAATGACGTCGCCACTGCCCTCGGCAAAGCCCAGACCGCGCTTGCCGATCTGCCGACGCCAACGGCTCCGTCGCCGGCCGCTAGCGAGGAGACCGGGCCGCGTTTCGATGTCGCCCGCGTCGATGAGGACGGCGAGGCGGTGATTGCCGGCCGCGCCGCGCCGGGCGCACGCGTCGAACTGCTACGCGATGGCGAGAGCCATGCTTCCGCGGTCGCCGACGCATCCGGCCTCTTCGTGATGACGCCGCCAAAGTTGCCGCCGGGCAGTTACAAGCTCAGCCTGCAATCGACGGCGCCGGACGGGAGCGTTTCGAAATCGAGAACCGACGTCCCCGTGACGCTGAACGCCATGGCCCAGCCGCCGCGCGCTGCACAAGCGCGAACCGATGTCGCCAAGGTTGCGAAAGAAACGCCCGCCAAAGAAACTTCCAAGGAATCGTCCAAGGAAACGTCTGCCAAGGATGACAGCTCGGCCGCGCCGCCGAGCACCGCACAATCCGTTTTGGCGCTCGCCACCGCACCGCCCGTCGAGAAGGGTCCGTTGCGCTCGAAGGGGGAGTCGACGGGTTCGATTACCTCGAGCCGCATCGTCATCCGGGGCGACAGCCTCTGGCAGATCAGCCGCCGCGCCTACGGCGACGGCCTCAGCTACGCCCTGATCTACAACGCCAATCGCGACAAGATCCACAACCCCGACCGGATCTATCCCGGCCAGACATTCGTCTTGCCGCGCAAGGCAAGGTGAGGGTTCTCGATCCCGCAAATTGCAGGGTGGGTGACCTGAGCGCGGGAACTTTCTGTTCCACCGCGCGTCATTGACGTTGTGACGAGATGCGGCTTGACGCAGGGACTTGACGCAGGGACTTGGCGCGGACGAGGGAGCCAAGGTGACCATCATGTCGAAATCCCGCCTAGGAATTGCGGCCGCCGGAATCGCGCTGGTCACTCTTGCGATGCTGCCTGACGTGGCCGAGGCCGGCTTCGGCCTGCGGATCGGCGGTCCTCTCGGCGTCGCGCGCTTCGCGATGGGCCGGATGCTCGGCGTTGCCGGCATCCGCCACATGCGCATGGCCTCGCGGCACGGCCGTGTCCGGATGGCCGCGCTGCGCCCGCAGGATCTCCGCTCTGCCGCGGACGCCGTGCGCCCGACCGTTCGGGCCCAGCTCACGGCGGTTGCGGCGCTCGCCGGCTGGCGCGGCGGCCGCGCCGAGCAGGGCTGGTGGCAGCACGCCGACGGCACCTATGGCTGGGTCGGCCCGCTGTTCTGGCCGTTCGCCGATGACGACATCACCGACTTCACCATGCGCGGCGATGGCACCGCACTGTGGGCCTATGGCTATGGCGATATCTATGCCGCGATCTTCGCGCCCTATGCCCAGACCGAGCTCGCCGCCTATACGGCGCCCGGCCGCCGTCACCGCAGGGTCCCCGAGCTCCAACAGCTCTGCGACACCGGTGATGCCGTAGGCCTTCCGATCGATGCGATCCTGCGCACGGTGCAGCCGAACGAAGTTCAGCGCGCCGGCCTCGACGAGCTCGTCAGCGCCTGGGGCGCTGCGGGTGCGACCATCCGCGGCTCCTGCCCGACCGAGGCGGCCGCCAATGCGCTCGATCGCTTCGCGCTGATGCAGCGTCGCCTCGAGGCGATGATCAACGCGGTGGATGCGGTCGCGCCGCGGCTTGCAAAATTCTACGGCCTGCTCGACGACGAGCAGAAGTCGCGCCTCAACGCGCTCGGCAAGGACAGTCGCGCGAATGCTGCCGAGACCAAGCGCAAGGAGATGCAGGCCGCAGCCTGCAAGGCGCCCGCTGAGCCGCAGAGCGATGAGCAGGCCCAGCGCCAGTACGAGCAGCTCGTCAAGCAGCAATGGCCGGCGGACGACATCGCGACCGCTCTTCGCCTCGACGACACCAAGCGCGCCGCACTGGAGGTGCTGCAAGACACCACGATGGGCACCATGGAAGCCTTGCTCCCCTGTCCGCCGCAGAACCTGCGCACCCCGCAAGCCCGCCTCCAGGCCGTGAAAGCGCGGTTGGATAGCATGCTCGAGGCGGTGAAGAGCGTCGGCGATGCGCTCGACGATTTCGAGTGGGGCCTCACCGACGAGCAGAAGGCGCAGTTCGAGGCGATGGGGCTGAAGCGGGGCGTGTGAGCGGCGAAGAGCGGTGTGCGGTGCCTGCGCGCTAACCGCACGCCCAGTCGAACTTCATCTCCTTGAAATCGAGCTGCGCATTGCCGCCGCCGAAATTGTAGCCGCCGAAATATTCCTCGAACTCGACGTAGAACGGGCTCATCTCCGGCACCGCCTGGCAAGGCCGCATGGTGCCGCCGAGATGGTTCGGCGCGTGGTCCCTGCTCCAATCGTGCAGGCGGAAATTGTCGCGGCTCACAACGCCGCCCGCATAGTAGTAATAGGGCTGATAGCCGGTCGGCGGTCCGTGTTTGACATGCTTGTCCTGCGGGCTCTTGGCGGCGTTGGGATCGCTTGAGCGCGGCGTCAGCGCGATCGCGCGGTTCTCGGCGAGATCGGCACGGGGAGTGCTCGCCAGCATCTTCTTGGCGTAAGCCGGCGCGGATTCGTGAAAGGCGCTCGCGCCGCCGACATCGAGCCAGCGCGGCGGTTCCGCGGTCGCGAGCGCAAGCGGCACGGGCGGAGCCGCGAAGGCGCCGGCATATTCGCGCGCCGTCAGCAGCAGCGCGGCATATTCGTAATCGAGGATGTCGGTCATGCGTGAAAGCCGCGGATGCGCGGGCCGCGCCATCACCGCCTCGCGGATTGGAGCATCATCAACAGCGCCGCCGTCATTGTGTTCAGGGCTTGTGGCAAAGAACGACACCGCGACGATGTCCTCGCCATGCACGCGATAGTCCGGCGGCAACGGCATGGTGAAGCCGTGCATCAGCGGATAGCCGGAGACGGGATCGAGCGGCCATTGTTCGCTCGTGATGCCCGGCGGCAGGCCGAACACCCAGCCGCTATCGCTCTGCCGGTCGACGGGACGATCCAGCATCTGCAAATCATACGCGCGCGAAGGCGGGGCAAACGTCACGGTCGTCTCCATGCAAACTTGAGCCTCGTCGCTGAGGCGATGGTTAGTCGTGAGAAGGAGGGATGTGGTTCGTGGGAGGGGTGGCGGAAATCTCATAGTGCCACTGCGGAAGGTGGTGCACCGATCTCAGCCGTCGTCCTGGCGAAAGCCAGGACCCATAACCACAGGGAGAAATTTGGCGAAGACTATTCGTTCGGTACTACGACCATCCGCGATTGATAGATTCCGCGGTATGGGTCCTGGCTTTCGCCAGGACGACGCTGGGGCATGTCCTTGCGCTCCTCACGGCTGAAGGAGCCGCAATAGCTCACATCCTGCGCCGCGCCGCCGATGCATCCACGACGTTGTCGACTTCCTCGCGCCAGCTCAAGATCTCCATTGCGAGCACGGGATGATTGAAGCCCTTGAGCTGGAGATCGTCGAGCGGGCGGGCTTCAACCCAGGGCTCGACGATGCCATAAACGCGCCGCGCCACCACGACCTGGCCGGCCGTGGCCTCGTCGCATAGCCGCGAGGCGAGATTGGTGACGCTGCCGATCGCGGCATATTCCAGGCGCTGCTCGAAGCCGATCTGGCCGAGCGTGGCATAGCCGAGCGCGACGCCGACGCCGAAGCCGAGCGAATGGCCGCGGTTCTTCCACTTCTCGGTCAGCTTGCCGATCGTATCGCGCATCTCGACGGCCATCTTCACCGCGCGCTTGGTATGGTCGGCAAATTGGATCGGCGCATTGAACAGGATCATCACGCCGTCGCCGGCAAAGCGGTCGAGCGTGCCCTCGTAGCGGTGGATCAATTCGCCGAGCGCTGCGTGATATTCGCGCAGCACGTTCATTGCCTCTTCCGGCTCGGTCGCCTCGGTGAACGAGGTGAAGCCGCGCAGGTCGCAGAACACGACGGTGACCTCGCGGCGGTGGCTGTCGAGCAGCGCATCGTGGCCGTCGGAGGAGGCGATGAGCTGCGCGACCTGCGGGGCGAGGAAGCGCTCGAGGCGCTTGATGCGTCCGATCTCCCCGAGCTGCTTCTCGACGCGCTCTTCCAGCGAGCGGTTCCAGTTGCGGAGCTGCTCGGTCTGCTCCTGCAACTTTGCCGCCTGCTGCTGCACGGTCTCATGAGCGGCCGCAAGCTCGCGGCCCTTGTGGTCGACCTCGGTGAACAGGCGCGCATTGCGCATCGCCAGCACCGCCTGATGCGCGAAGGTGCGCATCAATCCGGTGAGGCTGCTTGCGAACTCGCCGCTCGCCCGGCGCAGCACCACCAGCGAGCCGAGCGTGCCCTGCTGGTCGACCAGGGGCACCACGAGCACGGAATGGAAGCCGGCGTTGAGGGCGACGTCGCGCAATGGCTGCCTGGTCGCCTCATCGAGATCGGGAAGCGCGATCGGCTCGCCGCTCCGCGCGGCTTCGCCGAGCGGGCTCGCGCCCTCGTCGATGGTGATGTGCGCGCCTTCGGCCGACTTGTCGATGCCGTTGGCCTCGACCAGGTTGAACTGGTGCTTGTCGGCATCGTAACCGTAGATCAAGACTGCGTCGGCCTGGCTGATCTCGAGCGCGCGGGCGGCAATCGTCGGCAAGACAGCATCGAGATCGAGCGAGGAGGCGACGGCGCGGCCGACTTCTTCGAGGACCTTAAGCTCGTTGATGGACTGCGCGAGGTCACGCGTGCGCGCTTCGACCTTGGTCTCCAGGCTCGAATAGGTCTCCTGGAGCTGGTTCGCCATGCTGTTGAACTGATTTGCCAGTCCCTCCAGCTCATCGGAGGTGCGCACGTCGATGCGGTGGCTGAAATCGCCCTCGCCGAGCCGGTGCGCGCCGGCGCTGAGCGCGGTGATTGGGATCAGCATGCGACGCGCCAGAAGCGTGCCGGCGAGGATCGCGACCAGCAGGCCCATACCGATCAGGAGTCCGACCCGCACCAGCTGGTCGCGGATCGGCGTCAGCGCCTGCGCAGTCGGCTGCTCGAACAGCACCGTCCAGCCGAGCTTTGGCACCTCGCTTGTGGCCGTCAGCACCGCATGGCCGTTGAAGTCGGCGCCGGAGGACGCGCCGTCGCGGTCGGAGGCGATCGCGGCTGCGACCTGCGGCAGCTTCGAAAGATCGGCGGCGACTTCCGGCCCCTTCGACGACGCTGCCAGCACTCTGCCATGCGGGTCGACCACATAGGCAAACGCAACCTTCCCGACCTGGGCGTCGGACAGGAAGTCGGCGAGGAAGCCGAGGTCGACCTCGGCCAGCGTGACGCCGGGCTTGAAGCCGGAATGCGCGACCGAGATCGAAATGAACGGCTCCTGGTCGACGAAATGAGCTGGCGTGTAACTGGTGCCGCGGGCGACGGCGTCGGTGAAGCGCGTGTCGCGCGCGTAGTCCGTGCTGCTGCCGCTGGAGACCGCGGCGCGCGAGACGCGCTGCACCACCTTGCCCTCGCCGTCGAGCTGGGTGAGCCGGCTTACGGCCGAGACCTGGTTCAGGAGCTGGACATAGTCGGCGCGGCGCTTCTCGATGGTGTCCTGCGAGGCGCGCGTCACCCAGCTGATCTGGCGCTCGAGATCGGACATCGATTGCTCGATACGCTTGGAGACGGCTTGCGCTTTCTCCTCGAGGCCATCGGTCAGACTTGTCCTGGTGGCGCGATAAGAGATCCAGGTCTCCATCGCGCCGTTGACCGCGAGCACGAACACGACGAGGCCGACGAGGGAGACGACATATTTGGCGAACAGGCCCTCGCGGAAAAACCAGGTCTTGTCTCTCGCTCCCGCCATCCAGATCCTCACGCGCCACGGCCGATGCAGGGGCTGCCCGCCGTTCTAGCACAGTTCCGCCTGCACAACCGCCCAGGCTTGCCGGATATGGGCTAAGGCGCTGGCCGAACAGGAGATTAATTGTCGCTGCAAACCCAGCCCTTTCGGTTCCCTCTCCAGGGAGGGTAGCCCGGAAAAGACTATTCGAGGGACACGCGCCGCCGCAAAAATCACCGGTTAAACAGCTGGCGCAGCACGTCATTCATCGGCTGGCTATTTTGCTGCTCGGCGGACGGGTTGTCCTGGGCCGGCGGAGCGGGCGAGGCTTGCGGTGCCGGTTGGGTGGGCGATCCCGGCAGGCTCCGGCTGCGGCCGGTGCTGGTTCCGGGGGCGCCGCCGGACAGGCCCTGCTGGATCAGATTGCCGATCGCCTCGCCCAGCGACCCGCCGAGCGGATTGTTTTGCGACGGCTGTCCTTGCGGATTGGCGCTGCCGGCGTTGTTTCCGTTTGGTGCAGTGCCGCCGAGACCGAGACTGCCCAGGATGTTGCCGAGGCTGGCGCCATCGGGGCCGAACAGGCCCTTGCCCATCTCGCGCAGCTTTGCGTAGGCAGCCTCCGGATTGTCGAGCACGCCCGCCATGTCCGGATAGATCTTTGGCTGCGACCAGGGGCCCTCGATCATCACGGGAATGCCGAAGCCGACGGGATCGGAGGTGCGGCCCTGGCCCTCGGTGGTCATCACCAGTTTCGGCTCGACGCGAAAACCCATCATCTTGGTGTCGAGCGCGATGGTGCCGGCGCCGGTCACGCGCACCAGCGGGCCGACGAGATTGAGATCGGTCGTCACCGCCTGCCCATTGTCGATGCGGAAGGAGGCGGAGAGCTGCGTCAGATCCGTGCTCTGCTCCTGGCTGTCCTGCCAGCCTGACAGTGTGGACGTGGTCAGCGAGCGGATCATCTGCGCGACATTGATGCCGCGTATGGCGCCGTCCTGGAAATTGGCGAACACCGTGCCCTGCATGTTGGCCATCAGGGCGCGCTGGCTGGTGCCTGCAGAGCGCACCGCGATCTTCGCTTGCAGCTTGCCGTCGAGCCGGTCGAAATCGGCGAGCCCCTTGAGCAACGGCAATGCGCGCACGCCGACCAGATCGGAATGCATGGCAAAGCTCGGCGCGCCGCTGGTCGCATCCAAAATCACCTCGCCGGAGACCTGGCCGCCATAGGCGCCGAGATTGGCCGTACCGGCCTTCAGCACGCCGCCCGCGAGCTTTGCATCGAGCGCGAGAGGTGCGAAACGCGCTTCGCCGATGTTGGCCTCGGTCGCCGAGACCCGCATCTGCGCGTCGACATAGTTGAGTCCGGAGACGCTGATCGGCGCGTCGCTCCAGGGCTGACCGGCGGCGCCGTCGGCGGATTTCGACAGGGGAATGTCGAGCCGCTGGAAGTCGAGATCGAGCTTGACCAGCGGCTTGCTGGCGATGTCGACCGAGGCCCAACCGTTGAAAGCGCCCTCGCCGAGCGTGCCGTTGATGCTATTGATCATCACGACCGAGTTGTTCAGCCGCGCCTCGGCGTGGCCGCTGAGCTGCGATTGCAGCAGGCTCGGCGCGTCGATGGCGAAGTCGAGCGGGATCGTCTGTCGCTCGACCGGCGCCGCAGGCGCCACTGCCTTGATGTCAAACTTGATGTCGTGATCGCCGGCCCGCGCCGTGCCCTTGAAATTGACCTTGCTATCGGCATTCACGGTCGCGTCCGCGTTGATCGCGCTGAGCCGGCTTTCGACACGGTCACGCGCGACCGAAAACGCCACTTCGCCGTCTGTGATGGTGACGTGCTTGATGCTGAACCCGCCTGCGTCAAGCGGCACGGCCGGCTTCGGTGCGGAAGCACTCGTCGGCATGCGCTCGCGCAGCAGCGGCTGGTAGAGCACGGGGTGGGTGACGAGGAGATCGGAGATCCTCGGATGCCCCGACCACACGCTCGCCAGCGACATGTCGGCCTGAACGCTGTCGATGGTGAGGCGGCTGATGCCGGTGCGGTCCTTCGGATCCTGGAGCGTGAGGTCGCTCAGCGTCACGTTCAGTGTCGGCCACAGGCTGACCTTCGTGGTGCCCGCGATCGTCAGGCGGTAGCCGGTCGCGCTTTCCACCCGCGAGGTGATCGCCGAGGTCAGGAACCCGGAGGGGACACCGATCACCAGCAGAAGCGCGATGACGATGGTGAGGGCGGCGACCGCAGCGCCGGCGAATTTCACTGCTCTCATGTCGACTTTCCAAACGGTTGGCGGCGTCGAACCCGGCCGGGCCCGCTCACCCGTCAGTTGCCCGTCAGTTTATCCCGGGAGGGGAAACCGCTCCAAGCGGCCAAAAATAAACAAGGGGTGCTGCAAAATTATGTGACTTATGACACACTTCTCTCCGCGGGTTTTCCGCGACTCTGATGTTTGATGGTTCCAAGGGAATTGCCAAGGGGGGATTACCAAGGTCCTGCAAAGGAAATTGCAATGAGCAAACAGGCCGAATTTGCGGTCATTCTGAAAATGAATCCGATGTTCGTCGACCTCGGTGCAGACGAACTGCAGCGCTTGTCCAATCTCTGCCACACCCAGCATCTGGCGAATGGCGAAGTGCTGTTCCAGAAGGGGGACCCCGGCGATGCACTGTTCGGCGTCCGCCGCGGTCAGGTCCGCATTGAAACCGGCTCCTCCGACGGCAGCCGGCTGACGCTGAATTTCATGGGGCCGGGAGACCTGTTCGGCGAGGTCGCCGTGCTCGACGGCCAGAACCGCACGGCGGATGCGACCGCGGGCGAGGCCAGCGAGCTGTTCGTGCTGCGACGCGAGGACTTCCTCTCCTTCCTGGAACGCGAGCCGAAGGTCGCGATCAAGATCATCACGCTGCTGTGCCAGCGCATCCGCTGGCAGAGCGAGCGCATGGAAGAGTCCATGCTCCAGCCCCTGCCGGTGCGGCTTGCCCGCAGGCTTTGCGCACTGGCGGCCGATTTCGGTTCGGAGGTGCATATCTCGCAGGAGCAGCTCGGCGTCTTCGTCGGCGCCGCCCGCGAAAGCGTCAACCGTCAGCTCCAGGCCTGGCGCAAGGAAGCGATCCTGGACCTGCAGCGCGGTCGGATTCTGCTGAAGAACATGTCCAAGCTGACGTCGATTGCGAGGAATGAATAGGAGAAGGTAAATCCTACTCCGCCGCCGGGTGCACGATGCTCTTTGGCACCGGTGTTGCTTCAGCAGGTGCAGCCGTAACCGTCGGCGCACCATGGTGCTCGTCGGCGTCGGTATCGGCGCTGTGCACGATCAGCCGCTTGCCGAAGCGCCAGATCAGCGCGCCGATGTCATCCATCACCATGAACATCGCGGGCACGAAGACCAGCGACAGCACGGTCGAGAAGATCAGGCCGCCGATCACCGCAAGTGCCATCGGCGAGCGGAACTCGCCGCCGGCGCCGACCGCGAGTGCGCTCGGCATCATGCCGGCGACCATCGCGATCGTGGTCATCACGATCGGGCGGGCGCGCTTCATGCCGGCGTCGATCATGGCTTCGTCACGCGGCTTGCCTGCGCGGATTGCTTCGATCGCAAACTCGACCAGCATGATCGCGTTCTTGGTCACGATGCCCATCAGCATCAAAATGCCGATCCACACCGGCGTTGTGAGTTGCTTGCCGGTCACGAGCAGTGCCGCGATCGCGCCGCCGATCGAGAGCGGCAGCGAGAACAGGATGGTGATCGGCTGGAGGAAGGTGCCGAACAACAGCACCAGCACGGCATAGACCATCAGCAGGCCGGCGGTGATTGCAGTGGCAAAACCGTCCGACAGCTCGTTCAGGCTTTCGGCGTCGCCGGACGGGCTGACCCTCACGCCCTTCGGCAGGCTCTTCATCACCGGCAGCTCGTAGATCTTCCTGGTGGCATCGCCGAGCGCAGCGTGGCCGACGAGGTCGGCGGCTACGGTCGCCTGGCGTTCCCGGTCGTAGCGGTTGATGGTGGTCGGACCCTGGTCGAGCTTGACGTCGGCGATGACCGAGAGCGGTACGCCGCCCTTCTCGCCGTGCTCGCCGAGCGGCACCCGCAACTGTTCGAGGGTTTTCAAATTGCCGCGCGCGGCGTCCTCGAGCTGAACGCGGATCGGCACCAGACGGTCGCCGACGTCGAACTTCGCGAGCGCAGGTCCCACGTCGCCGATGGTCGCGACGCGGATGGTCTGCGACAGGATTTCGGTCGAGACGCCCAGTCGAGCCGCAAGCTCGGCGCGGGGCTCGATGCGCAGCTCGGGCCGCTCGAGCGCGGTTTCCGAGATCACGTCGGAGATGGTCGGGATCCGCTTCATCTGCGTCGCAAGCTCGCTCGCGACGTTGTTGACGATGTTGGCGTCGACGCCGGTGACGACCAGCGAGATTGCGCGCAGGCCGTTCTCGTCGAGGAACCAGAAGCGGATGTCCGGGATGTTTTCCAGCTCCCGGCCGATCGAAAACTCGAGCTCGCGCTGGGTGATCTTGCGGTCGTGCTTCGGCGTATAGTTGATGATCAGGGAGGCGCGCCGGACTTCCTGCGTGCCCGGCGGGACGCGGCCGCCGTCGACGAACACGCTCTTCACCTCGGGCCGCTTGCGCAGCTGCGCGACGATGTCCTCGGTTACCTTTTCGGTATAGGAGAGCTGGGTGCCCGGCGGCAGCTCGATCGCGAGCAGCGATCGTGCGCTGTCCTGCGCCGGCAGGAAGCCCTGCGGCAACAGCGTGATGCTCCAGATCGAGGCGGCGAAGATGCCGAAGCCGATCAGCACGGTGATGAAATAGTGCTTCACCGACCACGCCACGATCTTGTGGTAAGTGCGCAGCACGCGGCCGGGTGGCGGCTCCTCGTGATTGTGATGCTTGAGGAAATAGGCCGCCAGCATCGGGGTGACGAAGCGCGCGGCGAGCAGCGAGAAGAACACCTGCACCGAGACGGTGATGCCGAACTGCTTGAAGAACTGCCCGGCGATACCGGACATGAAGCTGGCGGGCGCAAAGATCGCGATGATCGTCAGCGAGATCGCGATGACCGCGAGCCCGATCTCGTCGGCGGCTTCCAGTGCGGCACGATAGGGCGATTTGCCCATGTTCATGTGCCGCACGATGTTCTCGATTTCGACGATGGCGTCGTCGACCAAGATGCCGGTCGACAGCGTGATGGCGAGGAAGCTGACGAGGTTGAGCGAGAAGCCGAGCAGGTCCATCGCCCAGAAGGCCGGGAAGATCGACAGCGGCAGCGAGATCGCGGCGATGATGGTGGCACGCAGGTCGCGCAGGAACAGCAGCACGATGATGACGGCAAGGATCGCGCCCTCGAAAAGGGTCGAGATCGCGGCCTCGTAGTTGCCCTTGGTGTATTCGACCGAGGTGTCGATCAGCTTCAGGTCGACGTCGGGATAGGCGATCTTGAGCGCATCGATGCGCTTCTGCACGGCGGCGGCGACCACCACGTCGCTGGCGCCCTTCGAGCGCTTGATGCCGAGGGCGACCACCGGCTCGCCGTTGAAGCGGGCGAAGGTGCGGCGATCGGCGATGGTGTCGGTGACAGTGCCGAGATCGTCGAGCCGGACCTCGCCGCCACCGAACAGCGGGATCATGGTGCCGGCCAGATCGCTCAGCGTCTTGGCGCCGGCCAGTGTCCGGATCGCCTGGTCGTTCTTGCCGATCTCGGCGCGGCCGCCGGCGACGTCGACATTGGTGCCGCGCAGGCTCTGGCTGACATTGACGGCGGTGAGGCCCATGGCCTGGAGCCGGTCAGGATCGAGCGAGACCAGAATCTCGCGCTCGACACCGCCGATGCGCTCGACCTGGGCGACGCCGCGCACGCCCTGCAGCGCGCGCTTGACCACGTCGTCGACGAAATAGGAGAGCTGTTCCGGCGTCTTGCCGGGCGAGATCGCGGCATAGGTGACGATCGGCAGGCCGATGACGTCGACGCGCTGGATCAAGGGCTCGGTGACGTTCTGCGGCAGGTTGGAGCGCACCCGCGTCACCGCGTCCTTGACGTCGTTCAGCGCGCGGTCGGTATTGGTCTCGAGCGCGAACTGGATCGTGGTCACCGACAGGCCGTCGGTGATCTGCGAAGTGATGTGCCGCACGCCCTCGACGCCGGAGACTGCGTCTTCAACTGTCTTGGTGACCTGCGACTCAAGCTCCGCAGGCGCAGCACCGAACTGCGACACTGCGACCGAGATCACGGGGATGTCGGCCGAAGGCAATCGCGTCACCGCGAGCTTGGTGAAGGACACCCAGCCCAGGATCAGGAGGATGATGGAAAAGACGACCGACGGCAGCGGATTGCGGATCGACCATGCCGAGATATTGAGAGCCATCAGCGTACTCGCGATCGATCGAGTTCATCGGCGAAGACTGTCTTGATCTGGTCGCCGTCATGGAGCGAAGAGCCGGCGTCGGCCACGACGATTTCGCCGACGTCGAGACCTTCCAGGATTTCGGTTGCGGTGTCGGACGTCAGCCCGACCCGCACCCGTCGCGTCTCGACCGTGTTTCCTTTGACCACCTGGACGGTAAGATGGTCAATGGCAGTCTTGGGAACCGCAACGCCGCAGCTGCGCTTGGCGTCGATGGAGGCGCGGGCAAACATGCCGACCTTCAGTGACGGATTGTTGGCAACGCTGATCCGGACGCGGCCGAGCTGCGTGGCGCGGTCGATCTCGGGCGAGACCAGCCGGACGCGCCCGATCAGGTCGGGGGCATCGTCCCGGCTGATCCGCACCGTCGCGCCGGGATTGAGTTTTGGCATATGCACGGCCGGCACCTGCGCATCGAGTTCGATCTCGCCGCCCACGGCGATGCGGAACATCGGGCCGGCCTGCGGCGAGGCCGGAGCGCCGACGACGGTGCGGACTTCGGTGACGAGGCCTGCTGCGGGCGCCTTGAGCGAGATCGGTCCTTGCGGTCCCGGTCGCGCCGGCTGGCCCGGCATCTGCGGAGGCGGGCTCAGCCGCGCCAGTTCCTGGTTCTCGGTGACGGTGGCACCTTCGGCGACGAAGAGGTCGGTGACGCGCGATCCTTCCTGGTCGGCGGTCACCACGGCCTCGCGGCGCGGCACGAAGAAGCCGGTCACGCGCACCAGATCGGAGAAGCAGGCATTGGTCGATTTCGTCACGACCACCACGGCGTCTCCGGGTGTTTCCTTTACCTCCAGGCGATGGCGGTTCTCGAACCAGTAATAACCGACGCCGAGCGCGACGATGAACAGTGCGGTTCCCGCAGGCTTGATATATTCGGTGATGTTCATCGCCGGATCATCCTGCCTGGCTCACGGCCCGCGAGCTCGCGGCCGCTATTGAAAGAGTTTCCCCGAAACGAAGCTGCGTCCCGCAGGGTTTGCGGGACGCGCATCGGACACTCGAATTTACAGACATTACGACCGGTCACCTGAACAATGTGCCGCCTTCACTTGGACGCGGTGGTCTTGTTTTCCATATTCACGACCTGCACCCGGCGATTGACCTCCGCCATCGGCTGGCTCGGATCCTTCAGCTTGCTCTTGCCATAGCCGACGGTGACGAGGTCGGCCGCGGGAATGCTATACTTGTCGACGAGGTAGCGCTTGATCGCGTCAGCGCGGCGCTCGGACAGGTCCTGGTTGTAGCCCTCGCCGCCAGCGGCGTCGGTGTGGCCGGCGACGACGAAGGTCGAGCCCTTGATGTCGGGACTGGTCAGCGCGCGGCCGAGCGCCTGCACGGACGGCATCGACTTGGCGCTGATGTTGGCCGAGTTGTAGTCGAAGGTGATCTCGAGATCGATATTCGGCTTGTCCTTGGCGGCGGTTGCGATTTCCTCGCGTTCGGTCACCGAGAGCGAGCGCGTGGCGCGGCCCCGCACGCTCTGGAGCAATTTGGTCTCGGCGGCGCTCGGCGCCGGATCGGTGGTTTGCGGTCCGATCGAGAGGCCGCGCGTCAGGGGCTTCTTCGGCGGCGCCAGCGCTCGCACGATCTGGTCCTCGGTGACGTTGTTGCCGGTGTCCTTGTCGTCGCCTGCGAATGCGCTCGATAGCGGCAGCGTCAGCGCGGCGCCGATCGTGAGGATCGAGAGGATCGCGGTCACGCCCTTTGCAGCCAATCTCATTGCCAGTCCCTCCTGCAAAAAAAATCCTGCAACAAGCCCGGACGGGCCCTTGCGTCATCCTTGCGTTGGTCTCCGCGGGGCTCTCGGGGGTTCGAGGCGCGGCGCCCCGAATCTCAAAAAAATATCAACGTACTCCGTAACTTGCGAACTCCTGGCCGATGTTCGGATCCATCGCCTTGGCGTTCGCAATGTCCAGCGCGCCTTCCGAGGCCGAGCCGTTGCGCTGCTTGGCAAGCCCTCGCCCATAGAGCGATGAGGTCAGGCGCGGGTTGATCTTCAGCGCCGCATCGAAATCCGCGATGGCGTTCTTCACCGCCCCCGATTTCAGGTTGACCAGGCCGCGGCTGTCCAGCGCATCGACGAAGTTCGGGCGCAGCCGCAGGGCCTCGTTGCAATCCTTCAGTGCGCCCTGGAGGTCGCCGATCACGGTGCGGGTCCAGCAGCGGTTGTTCAGGGCTTCGACGTCCTTGGGATTGATCCGGATCGTGTCGTCGAAATCCTTGATCGCAAGGTTATAGGCGCCCTTGCTGGCATAGACCTGACCGCGCCGGTAGAGCGCGTTCACGTCGTCGGGGTTGGCCGCAATCTTGGCGGTCAGGCTCTTGATGGTCGGATCGTCGGCCAGCGCGGCCTGGCTCGGCCCAGTGTCGGTGTTGCCGCCGGTATTGGGGCTGGTGCCGACGTCGGCCGGCTTCACTGGCGGCTGCGTCGCGGGAATCGCCGCATCAACCTGCGGTTTCGGTGATGGCGCAGGGGCTGGCGCGGGAGAAGGCGCAGGTGCGGGAGGCGGCGCTACATTCGCTTCGACCTGCGGCTTCGGCGGCGCCGGCGCAGCCGGAGTTTGGACGGGTGTCGGCGCGGGCGGCGGGTTGTTTGCAACCACCGGCGGTGTGGGGGCGGGTGGGGCCGGCGGCGGCGTGGCCGGCTGCGCCGTGGCGGTCGGCCGCGATCCGCCGGCGCCGGGAATGAAGGAGAAATCCTCGGCCAGCGAGGACGAGATCCACGGCACCTGCTCGTTTCGCGAGGCGCGGGTGACGCCCATCTTGGTGCGGTTCAGCGTTTCCTCCGCCATCAGGTCGGGGACGCGGATTTCCTTCAAAAGTTCCTGGACGAACAGGCTGCGGTCACCGCCGCCATCCGAGGTCACCGAGCTCAAGGCGGCCGAATACATCACCAGCGTGCCGTTCGGCGCGATCACCGGCGCGAGGCCCGCGGAGAAGCTGCGGAACCGCCGCTCGAACGGGTTGCGCCTGGAGGCATCGATCAGCGCGATCTTGACGCCGGCGCCGCGAGTATTGATCTCGCCGAGCACTGTCTCGATGCTGAAACCGTCACGGCGCACGTCGGACTCGGTCCAGATCTGGGCGTCGACCGGGATCATGTAGCTCTGGCGTGCCGACTGGATGCCGAAGCCGCTGTAGAAGATCAGCACGACCGCGCCCGGCTTGATCTTGCCATAGAGCTTGTCGAAGGCGCGGCGCATGCCGTCGCCAGTCAGGTTCTCGCCGACATCGACGGTAAAGCCGTCATGCTTGAGCTCGTCGGCGACGTCGCGTGCGTCGGTGATCGGCTCCTTCAGCGGGCTGTCGGCGTCCGGATATTTGGCATTGCCGATGACCAGCGCATAGCGGTCGCCGGCGGCAAAGGATGGAGCGGTCAGGACGACCAAGAACATCAAGAGCAGAAGCGAAAGAAAGCGAATCTTCATAACGAGCGCGGTCCAGCCAAAAAGGCGCCGTTCGCGAGCTTTGCGCCGCGGCGACCTTAACTTACGCAATTTGCATTATCAAACCGGGGGGTGGGGGCGTCAACCGCTTGGAGAACAGGCATTATCGCGACAATTGACCGCGACGTCGCGGGAAAGATGGGAGGGACGAAAGCGGCTGTCACGGCATCGCTCGATCGGAGGGGGGCCCGGCGGGAACACCTCTTAGCGCGTCCATCGCGACAAAAATGTGATCGGTCTCACATGCGGGCCGGGCGAAAGGCGGCGTTTGACCTTTGCGTCCGGCGATGGCTTGCTGCTCGCGACCGCTCTTTAGGCTCCCCTCAACGAAAAAAGTGCAACCATGGGAAACCTCTACGAAGTCTACGCGCTGCGCTACGCGACGATGTCGCCCCGCACCCCCCACATGAACTTCCTGTCGCCGGACCCGCACGATAGCACCGCGCAGGATCTCGACTATTTCGTCTGGCTGATCCGCGGGGGCGGCCGCGATATCCTGGTCGATACCGGGTTCAACGCCGAGGAAGCCACCTTGCGCGCCCGCAAGCTGACGCTCAATCCGGTCGACGCGCTCGAGCATTTTGGCGTCAAGGCCTCAGCCATTGCCGACATCATCGTGACGCATCTGCACTACGACCACGCCGGCAATCTCGATCGCTTTCCGAATGCGCGTTTCCATCTGCAGGAGCGCGAGATGGCTTACGCGACGGGCCGCTGCATGTGCAACGGCTTATTGCGACATCCGTTCTCGGTCGAGCACGTCACGCAGATGGTGGGCCATGTCTATGGCGAGCGCGTCAGCTTCTATTCCGGCGACGGCGAGGTGGCGCCTGGCGTGACCGTGCACCGCGTCGGCGGTCATTCCGACGGTTTGCAGGTGGTCAGGGTCGAGACCGCGCGCGGGCCCGTGGTGCTCGCCTCCGACGCCGCGCACTATTTCGCCAATCTGCAGCGGCGCAGCCCGTTCCCGATCGTCTATAACGTCGGCGACATGGCCGCAGGCTGGGAAACGATCGAGCGCCTCGCCGGCCATCCCGATCGCTTCATCCCCGGGCACGATCCGCTGGTCACCGAGATCTATCCGCGCGCGAGCGACAAGGTCGATGCCTGGGCGCTGCACCTGCCGCCGGCGCGGTCGTTTGTGAAATGACGACGGGAGAGAGCGAGGCACCGCTCTCAATCCCTCTCAGGGCCGTAAGCAGGCGACTTAACGCTGACGATTTAGAACCAAAGCGGGGGTCGTCCAAATCCGTTATCCGCGGCGTCACCTGGATAAATAAGCAAAACCAGTGGTGTGAACAATCCAGAGATCGGAACGCAAATAAGTAAACTGGAAAAGCCCGATTTGTTTATATCGTGAAACCGCTTCGCCATGGCCGCGAACAAAACCCAGATCCCAACGATTAGATTTGCAAACCCCGTGAATACACCGAGATCCCCCATCGCACGAAGGCTGGGCCATGTCAGCGCGAAGATGGCTAGCGATCCCAGGTATCCGATTAGCATGACCATCGCGTATTGAAGTCCGCTTATCCGGCCGTAGAAGCTGAAGAACCCACGCAGATAGTTCATGTGCAGTCGCAAACGGCTATGCCGTTCCTTTCAAGCTTAAGAACACTCAACCGCTACAGTATGGTCGGGGGTTGAAGGGTCAAGAGAATCGGCATTGCTGACCCAAGTGACTGGCGTCAGCTTCGAGTGATGAGCCGGAAGGCTCTGGCTGATCGCAAGATTCCGCTCGAGCGTCAGCTGAGGTCCGCGCCCTAATACGCCTGCTTCGCGTCCGCCTCTTCGCTGGTCTGGATCAGGTCGAGGCTCTGCTCGATCTTGCCGAGCAGCGCCGACAATTGCTTGCGCTCTTGCGCGGAGAGGCAGCTGAGGATCTCGTCCTCCCGCCGCAACAGTTGCGGAAACAGCTCTTCATAGAGCGCGCGGCCCTTCTTGGTGAGTTGCAGGCGGAATTCGCGGCGGTCGGCTTCGTTCTCGACGCGCTCGATCAGGTCGGCATGTAGCAGCGCGGTCACCGCGCGGCTGATCGTGGATTTATGCGTGCGGGTGCATTGCGAGATGAACTGCGCGCTACAGGCATCGTTGCGGAAGCCGAGCGTGGCGAGCACGCGCCAGGCCGGAATGTCGAGCCCGTGCTGCTCCTGATATTCGACCGCGAGTGCGGAACTCACTTCCGCCGCCAGGCGATTCAGACGGAACGGCACGAATTTGAAAAGATCGAGCCGCGCCTTCGGCGACGCCTCGTTCGCGTCCTTCGCCTTCAGCGCGGCTTCGCTGGATGTCCTCGCCAAAAAATCGCTCCGAATGCCAGTTGACGGACGGCGGCGGCCGGTCCAAGATAGTTGCACGTGAGACTATCTAGCAGATAAGTCCCCTCCTGACCAGAGCGAAAGGTTAGCGCATGGCGCAGGCAAAAACCCAGTTCGGCTATCGCCGCCACCCGGACCAGGATCGCCCCGGCCAGACTCCGGCCGAGCATGCGATCGTGGTGGTGGGCGCGGGGCCGGTCGGGTTGTCGCTCGCGATCGATCTGGCGCAGCGCGGCCAGCGCGTGGTGCTGCTGGACGATGCCGACCGGATCGGCGAGGGCTCGCGCGCGATCTGCTTCTCGAAACGCTCGCTGGAATATTGGGACCGGCTCGGCGTCGGCGACCGCATGGTCGAAAAGGGCGTGGTGTGGAGCGTCGGCAGGATCTTCCACGGCGAGTCCCAGCTCTACCAGTTCAACCTCTTGCCGGAAGAGGGGCACAAGCGGCCCGCCTTCATCAATCTCCAGCAATATTATGCGGAAGCTTATCTCGTCGATCGCATCAACGATCTGCCGGAGATCGACCTGCGCTGGTGCAACAAGGTGACGGCGCTCGAGCAACGCAACGATTCCGCCCTGCTGACGATCGAGACGCCCGAAGGCGCCTATCGCCTCTCCGCGCAATACGTTATCGCCTGCGACGGTGCGCGCTCCTCGCTGCGGCAGATGGTCGGTGCGGACTTCGCCGGTCAGGTGTTCGAGGATCAATTCCTGATCGCCGACGTCAAGATGACCGCGGAATTCCCGACCGAGCGCTGGTTCTGGTTCGATCCGCCGTTCCATGCGGGACGTTCGGCGCTCTTGCACAAGCAGCCGGATGACGTCTGGCGCATCGACCTCCAGCTCAATCGCTATGCCGACCCTGGCGTCGAGAAGAAGCCGGAAAACGTGCGGCCGCGGATTGCGCGCATGCTCGGGCACGACAAGTTCGATTTCGAATGGATCTCGCTCTACAAATTTCAGTGCCGGCGCATGGACCGCTTCATCCATGGCCGCGTGATCTTTGCCGGCGACTCCGCGCACCAGGTCTCGCCCTTCGGCGCGCGCGGCGCCAACTCCGGACTTGAGGACGCGGAGAATCTCTCCTGGAAGCTCGATCGGGTGCTGCGCGGCCAATCACCGGCGACCTTGCTCGAGAGCTACCACGTCGAGCGCAGCATGGCGGCGGACGAGAACATCCGCGAATCGACCCGCTCGACGGATTTCATGGCGCCGAACTCGCACCAGGAGGCGCGGCTGCGCAAGGCGGTGCTGTCGCTGGCGAAAGAGACCGAGTTCGGCAAGCGCATGGTCAATGGCGGCCGGCTCTCGGTGCCTTGTAGTTACAACTCGCCGCTGTCCTCGGCCGACGTGGAGACGTGGAACGGTGGCCCGCGGCCCGGCTGTTCCATGCTGGATGCGCCGGTCAGGACGCGTGCGGGGGAGGGCGCCTATTTGACCGATATGTTCCGCAAGGGCGGAACGCAATTTGCCGTGCTCGGGTTTGGCAATGGTGCGGCGATCGAGCTGCCCGGCGACGTGAAGGACATCCGCGTCGGCGGCGAAGGCGGACTGGTCGACCCCGGCGGGCTCGCCGCAAAGCGCTACGACGCCGGGTCTGACACGGCCTATCTGCTGCGGCCCGATGGCTACGTCGCGGCACGCTTTCGTCATCCGACAAAGGCGATGGTCGCAGCGGCATTGTCGCGCGCCCAAGGCTTGAATTGAACAAGGCTTGAACTGAAGGTTTTGCGAGAATGGCTCTCTCTACCAGCTCGAACTTCGCGCGGCCCGATGACGCCTTCCGCGCCATCGTCGAGGCGCATCGTGGTCTCAGCGAGGAGCAGAGCGCGGATTTTGACGCCGCTCTGGTCCTGATCCTCGCCAACCATATCGGCGATATCGACGTTCTCCGGGAAGCGATCGTGCTCGCCAGGCGCCGCATGGTCGACGGCAAGCAGCAGCAACAGCAACAACAATAACCGTGCAAGGAACGAACTGATGGCGAAGAACTTCGCATCCACCGGCGATCTCGCGGAGAAGAAGGTCACCTTCTCCGAGATCGGCCCTGATCTCTATGCCTTCACCGCCGAGGGCGATCCGAACTCCGCCGTCATCGTCGGCGAGGACGGCTGTCTGGTGTTCGACGCGCAGGCAACGCCCGCAATGGCCAACAAGGTGATCGAGCGCGTTCGCAACGTCACCGACAAGCCGATCAAATATGTCGTGCTGTCGCATTATCACGCCGTCCGCGTGCTGGGCGCATCCGCCTACAAGGCGCAAGGCATCGTCGCCTCGCAGGAGACCTATCGGCTGATCGAGGAGCGCGGCAAGCAGGACTGGGATTCCGAGTATGGTCGATTTCCCCGTCTGTTCCAGGATGCGCAAAGCATTCCCGGCCTGACCTGGCCGACGCTCACCTTCGAAGGCGAGATGTCGATCTATCTCGGCAAACGCGAGGTGCGGCTGATGCAGCTCGGGGCCGGCCACACCTCGGGCGACATCGTCGCCTGGGTGCCGGATGCCGAGGTGATGTTCTCCGGTGATCTCATCGAATACCACTCGGCCTGCTATTGCGGCGATGCGCATTTGCGCGAGTGGCCGCTGACGCTGAACGAGATCCGCAACTTCAATCCGAAGGCGATCGCGCCGGGCCGCGGCGATGCGCTGAAGGGGACCACGACCGCGCGCGAGGCAATCGCGATGACACGCGATTTCGTCACCACGCTCTATGGCGCGGCCGAAATCTCCGTCGCCAAGGGGCGCACGCTGAAGGAAACGATGGCGGCGACGCGCGAGGTGATGGATCCCAAGTTTTCGAGCTTTGCCATCTACGAGCACTGCCTGCCATTCAACGTGTCGCGCGCCTTTGACGAGGCGTCGGGGATCGACGACCCCGTGATCTGGACCGACAAGCGCGACCAGGAGATGTGGGCTGCCTTGCAAGGAGGAGGATAGTCATGAACATCAACACCTCGCCTGATCAAATCGTTCGCAGCACGGCCCAGGTCACGCCGGGCTACATGTCCGGCTTCGGCAACAGCTTTGAGACGGAGGCGCTGCCGGGCGCGCTGCCGATGGGGCGCAATTCGCCGCAGCGCTGCGCCTATGGGCTCTATGCCGAGCAGCTCTCGGGCTCGCCCTTCACCGCGCCGCGCGGCACCAACGAGCGCTCCTGGCTCTATCGCATCCGCCCGTCGGTGAAGCATTCGGGACGCTTCGAGAAGGTCGATGCCGGCCTGTGGCGCTCGGCACCGTGCCATGAAAACGATCTGCCGATTGCGCAGCTCCGCTGGGACCCGACGCCGATCCCGAAAGAGGAGATCACGTTCCTTGAGGGCGTGCAGACCATGACGACGGCCGGGGATGTCAACACCCAGGCCGGAATGGCCGCGCATGTCTACCTCGTCACCAAATCGATGGTGGACCAGCATTTCTACAATGCTGACGGCGAGCTGATGTTCGTGCTCCAGCAGGGCAATCTTCGTCTCGTCACCGAGTTCGGCCGCATCGACGCCGAGCCCGGCGAGATCGTGGTGATCCCGCGCGGCGTCAAATTCCGCGTGGAGATTCCGAACGGGCCCGCGCGCGGCTATCTCTGCGAAAATTATGGCGGCGCCTTCACGCTGCCGGAGCGCGGACCGATCGGCGCCAACTGCCTTGCCAACGCGCGGGACTTCCTGACGCCGGTGGCCTGCTACGAGGACAAGGACACGCCGACCGAGCTCTACGTGAAGTGGGGCGGCTCCCTGTTCAAGACGACGCTGCCGCATTCGCCGATCGACGTGGTCGCCTGGCACGGCAACTACGCGCCCTACAAATATGATTTGCGCAGCTTCTCGCCGGTCGGCGCGATCGCCTTCGACCATCCCGATCCCTCGATCTTCACGGTGCTGACCTCGCCGTCGGAGACGGCGGGCACGGCGAATATCGACTTCGTCATCTTCCCGGAGCGCTGGATGGTCGCCGACAACACCTTCCGTCCGCCCTGGTATCACATGAACATCATGAGCGAGTTCATGGGGCTGGTGTACGGCGTTTATGATGCGAAGCCGCAAGGCTTTGTGCCGGGAGGGATCTCGCTGCACAATTGCATGCTGCCGCACGGCCCCGACCGCGACGCGTTCGATCACGCGAGCAACGGCGAGCTGAAGCCCGTCAAGCTCACCGGCACGCTCGCCTTCATGTTCGAGACCCGCTTCCCCCAGCGCGTCACTGAGCATGCCGCGAAGTCGTCGACGCTCCAGGACGACTATGCCGATTGCTGGAAGGGCCTCGAGAAACGCTTCGATCCGAACAGGCCGTGATGATTTGTTTTGCTCGTCATCGCCGGGCTTGACCCGGCGATCCACGCGTTTCCTCCCGTGCTGTCATTCCGGGGCGATGCGAAGCATCGAACCCGGAATCTCGAGATTCCGGGTCTGGTCCTTCGGACCATCCCGGAATGACGACCTCAATCCCGGAGAGTCTCGTGCCCCAACCCAACGACCCCAGCCTCCGCTCCTTCATCGACGTCGATCCGTCCTCCGACTTCCCGATCCAGAACCTGCCATACGGCGTGTTCTCGACGGCGGCCTATCCGGCGCCGCGGGTTGGTGTTGCGATCGGGGACTACGTGCTTGACCTCTGGGAACTCGAGCAGGATTCCCGGCTCGACGTGGGCCCGCTCGGCGTGTTCTCCGCGCCGTCACTCAATCCGTTCATGGCGCTGGGACCAAAAGTCTGGGCGAAGACGCGGGCGCGAATCAGCGAGCTGCTGCGTCGCGACCATCCGGAGCTGCGCGACAACGAGGAGCTGCGCAAGCAGGCCCTGGTGCCGATGCGCGACGTGCGGCTTCATCTGCCGTTCGCGGTCTCCGGCTATACCGACTTCTATTCGTCGAAGGAGCACGCCACCAATGTCGGCGTGATGTTCCGCGGCAAGGACAATGCGCTGCAGCCGAACTGGCTCTACATGCCGATCGGCTATAACGGCCGCGCCTCGACCGTGGTCGTGAGCGGCACCAGGGTGAAGCGGCCGCGCGGACAGTTGAAGCCGCCGACGGCCGAGGTGCCAAGCTTCGCAGCCTGCAAGCGGCTCGATTTCGAGCTGGAGATGGGCGTCGTCATCGGGCAGCCGTCGCCGATGGGCGGCATGCTCAGCGAGCAACAGGCCGAGGAGATGATCTTCGGCTTCGTCCTTCTCAACGACTGGAGCGCGCGCGACATCCAGCAGTGGGAATATGTGCCGCTGGGCCCGTTCCTCGCCAAGGCCTTTGCCACCTCGATCAGCCCGTGGGTGGTGACGCGCGAGGCGCTGGAGCCGTTCTGCACGAAAGGTCCCGAGCAGAGCCCGGCGCCGCTCGATTATCTCAGACAGGATCGGCCGCAGAACTACGATATCGAGCTCGACGTCTCCTTGCGCGCCGCCGGCACGAATGCGGCGACGAGCATCAGCCGCACCAATTTCAAGTACATGTACTGGTCGTCGGTGCAGCAATTGATGCACCACGCCTCCGGCGGCTGCGCCATGAATGTCGGCGATCTTCTGGGCTCCGGCACGATCTCGGGCCCGGAGAAGAACCAGCGCGGCAGCCTGCTGGAGATATCCTGGAACGGCACCGAGCCGGTGGAATTGCCCGGCGGGGTGAAGCGATCGTTCCTTGAAGACGGTGACAGCCTCGCGATGCGCGGCTGGTGCCAGAGCGACGGCTACCGCGTCGGCTTCGGCGAGGTCGAGGGGACGATTCTACCGGCGGAGTGAGGCGACGTTCTAACGCCACACTCCGTCATTGCGAGCGCAGCGAAGCAATCCAGAATCCTTCCGCAGAAAGATTCTGGATTGCTTCGTCGCTTCGCTCCTCGCAATGACGGTGTGGCGAGAGTCTACCGCTCCTCCGGCGGCACGCCGCGGATTCTGGCCGAATGCGCCGCGACAACCTCTGCGCTGTATTTCAAATGCACCCGCTTGTCCGACGGCAAGTGCTTCGTCACGCACACGCCGGGCCGCCATTCCTTCTCGGGGCGGATCGGGCGCGGCGCAAAGCCGCCGCCGCAGTTCGGGCAGACGTTGAAGAGTTTCGTCTCGACGCAGTCCGCACAGAACGTGCATTCATAGGAGCAGATCCGCGCATTCGTAGCATTCGGCGGCAGGTCGCAGTCGCAATATTCGCAGTTCGGCCGAAGCTGGAGGGCCATGGCTGAAATCTCCCCGAGCATGATTCGGACCCGAAGGGCCGCGTTGGCGCAAAGTGTGGAGCGGTCTTCCCTCGCGACAAACGCGGAAGGCGTTTGCGCGGAGATCATGCTCAAACAAAAATAGGCTGGCGCCGATCATCGCAGATCGCGCCCCTCGCGCGAATGCCGCATTTCCCTCGATTTCAGCCAGGCGTGAGTCCCTTCAAGGGCAGCCGCGAGCTCTCCTTCAGACGGTCGAGCACGATCGAGGAGCGCACATGCGCGACGCTCTGGTGCGGCATCAGCACGTCGTTGACGAGATTGGAGAGCCCCTTGAGGTCGCGCAGCACGGCCTTCAGCACATAATCGGCGTCGCCGGTGAGTGAATAGGCTTCCTGGATCTCGTCGATGCGGCCGACCAGGGTGCGGAACCGCTTGGCATTGTCGGGCGAGTGCGTCGCCAGGGTCACCTGGATGAAGGCGACGACGCCGAAGCCGAGCGCCTCGCTGGAGAGGTCGGCATGGTAGCCCGCGATCACCTCCTCCTCCTCCAGCCGCATCCGCCGCCGCGAGCATTGCGAGGCCGAGAGCCCCGCGATGTCGGCGAGCTCCTGGTTGGTGAGGCGGCCGTCATCCTGGAGCGCGGTCAGGATCTTGAGATCGAAGGCGTCGACCGGGATCATGCGTCATTTGTCCGTTTCATGCACAAACCATGCATATGCTACCGGAATCGCGTCCCGTTTGCACGCCCATTGCGCGCCCCATGAAGGATAGTTCAGGCGAACAATCCGGGAGAGATCGCCAATGGGTCCGTTTCCGCACGATGCACCGCCCGCCACCATCAGCGCCGACAATCCGATGGGCACCGACGGGTTCGAGTTCGTCGAATACGCCCATCCCAATCCGCAAGAGCTGCACGCGCTGTTCACGCTGATGGGCTTTGCACCCGTCGCGCGCCACCGCACCAAGAAGATCACAGTCTATCGCCAGGGTGACATCAATTACCTCGTCAACGAGGAGCCCGGCACGCATGGCTTCGATTTCGTCGCCGCGCATGGGCCGTGCGCGCCATCGATGGCGTTCCGCGTGGTCGATGCGAAGGCGGCCTATGACCGCGCGATCGCGCTCGGCGCCGAGCCGGCCGAGGCGGCGTCCGCGCAGAAGACGCTGGATGTGCCCGCGATCAAGGGCATCGGCGGCAGCCTCCTCTATCTCGTCGATCGCTATGGCGCGAAAGGCTCGGCCTATGATGCCGAGTTCGAATGGCTTGGCGCCCGTGACCCGCGCCCGGTCGGTGCCGGCCTGTTCTATCTCGATCACCTCACCCACAACGTCCATCGCGGCCGCATGGATGTCTGGGCTGGCTTCTACGAGAAGCTCTTCAACTTCCGCCAGATCCGCTTCTTCGATATCGAGGGCCGCGCGTCCGGCCTGTTCTCGCGCGCGCTGACCAGCCCCGACGGCAAGATCCGCATTCCCATCAACGAGGATGCGGGCGAGTCCGGCCAGATCGAAGAATATCTGAAGGTCTATCGCGGCGAAGGCATCCAGCACATCGCCTGCGGCTGCCGCGAGATCCACGGCACGATCGAGGGGCTGCGTGAGGCCGGCCTGCCCTTCATGCCGTCACCGCCCGACACCTATTTCGAGAAGGTCGACGCGCGGCTGCCCAGACACGGCGAGGACGTCGCGCGATTGCAGCGCAACGGCATTTTGATCGACGGCGAGGGTGTCGTCGACGGCGGCCAGACCAAGGTGCTGCTCCAGATCTTCTCGGCGAACGCGATTGGCCCGATCTTCTTTGAGTTCATCCAGCGCAAGGGCGACGACGGCTTTGGCGAGGGGAATTTCAAGGCGCTGTTCGAATCGATCGAGGAGGATCAGATTCGGCGCGGCGTGCTGAAGGTGGACGACGCGGCTTAAGCACGCGTTGTTGGGCACGCTGTCTCATCAAACACAACTGTCGTCCCGGCGAAGGCCGGGACCCATAACCCCAGGGAGTGGTTGTGGCGCGAAAGCGGTAACCCAGAGTCTTCGTCAAACCACTTCCTGTGGTTATGGGTCCCGGGCTCGCGCTTCGCGCGCCCCGGGACGACGAGCGGGGAGTGCGGCGGCAGCGCCGCTACCGCCCCGCCTTCCACGCGCTCGTCACCGTCCCAATGTCCGCCGCTTCCGGCTCGCGAACCACTGACGGCGTGCGCGAGAACCGCGGCGCGGGCGCCGGCTGCTTCACGTCGTGGCGCTCGATGAAGACGTTGCGCGCGACCATGTGCGGATGCTCGGTGGCTTCCGACATCGTCAGCACCGGCGCGAAGCAGATGTCGGTGCCTTCCATGATCCTGCACCAGTCCTCGCGCGTCTTGCTCTTGAAGACGGCCTTCAATTTCTCCTTCAGCGCCGGCCAGGCCTTGCGGTCCATCTGTGCCTCGAAATCGGCGTCGGTGAGCCCGGCGTGTTGCCGCAGCAGCGCGTAGAATTGCGGCTCGATCGAGCCGATCGAGATGAAATGGCCGCAGGCGCATTCGTAGACGCCGTAGAAATGCGCGCCGCCATCGAGAAAGTTCTGGTCGCGGCCTTCGGTCCAGCGGCCCATCGCGGCCATGTCGAAGAAGAACGACATCAGCGAGGCCGCGCCGTCGCACATCGCGGTGTCGACCACCTGGCCCTTGCCGGACCTTTGCGCTTCCAGGAGCGCCGCGAGCACGCCGACCACGAGATAAAGCGCGCCGCCGCCGAAATCGCCGACCAGGTTGAGCGGCGGCACCGGCGCATCCTTCGTGCCGATCGCGGCCAGCGCGCCGGTAATGGAGATGTAGTTGATGTCGTGGCCCGCGGCATTCGCGAGCGGTCCTTCCTGGCCCCAGCCGGTCATGCGGCCGTAGACGAGCTTTGGGTTGCGCGCGAGCACGACATCGGGTCCGAGCCCGAGCCGCTCCATCACGCCGGGACGGAAACCTTCGATCAGCGCGTCCGCGTTGGCGAGCAGGTCGAGAACCTGCGCGATTGCGCCCTTGTCCTTCAGGTCGAGCTCGATCACCTTGCGGCCGCGGCCGGCCACCGACTTCATGCTCTTCTTCGCGCCGACGCGATCGAGCGTGACGACCTCGGCGCCCATGTCGGCGAGCAGCATGCAGGCGAAGGGGCCGGGGCCGATGCCCGCGAATTCGACGATGCGGAAACCTGCGAGCGGGCCGGAGGCGCGGACGGAGGAGCCTTCTGATCTTTCCTGGGCTGATTGATCGAGCACGTTGTTGTTTCCTCGGGGTCGCAAGACGGGCGCGGGAGACGCACGTTCCTCTGCGGGGCGAGTTAATCCGTCGATTAAATTTTCTCGCCTTCGACCCGACGAGGCAAGCGCTTTTGATGCATGGGCGCATAATAAAAGCGGCGCGCATTGCTGCGCGCCGCGGAAAATTTGTGTTGAGTAGCTATTAGCCCGCGGCAGCAACCGCGCGCTGCGCCATCACCTTGATCAGATTGGCGCGGTAGTCAGCCGAGCCGTGCAGATCCGAGAGCAAACCGCTCGCGGGGATCGTCACGCCGTCGATGCTTGATGCCGCCCAGTTCGCCTTCAGAGCGGCTTCGATGGCGCCAACGCGCATCACGCCGCTCTGCGAAGCGCCGGTCACGGCCACGCGGACGTCGCCCGATTTGGTCTGGGCAACGAACACGCCGGTCAGCGCGAAGCGCGAGGCCGGATGCGGGAATTTGGCGTAACCCGCCTTCGCCGGAACCGGGAACGACACGGCGGTGATGATCTCGCCGTCCTCAAGGGCGGTCGCGAACAGGCCCTTGAAGTAGTCGTCCGCCGCGATCGAGCGCTTGTTGGTCTTGATCGTCGCACCCAGCGCCAGCACGGCGGCCGGATAGTCGGCGGCCGGATCGTTGTTGGCGAGCGAGCCGCCGATCGTGCCGCGATAGCGCACCGCGGGATCGCCGATCAGTGAGGCCAGATACGCAACCGCCGGGATCGCCTTCATCGCGGCGTCGCTGGTCGCGACGTCGTAATGCGGCGTCGCGGCCTTGATGGTCAGCGTGTCGCCGGAGGCATCAACGCCGATCAGCTCCTTGATCTTCGCAAGGTCGATCACGTCGGAGGGGCTGGCGAGCCGCTGCTTCATCACCGGCAGCAGCGTCTGGCCGCCGGAGAGATATTTTGCCTCGCTGCCCTTGGCGAACAGCGCGGCTGCCTCGTCGACAGAGGAGGCACGATGATAAGTGGTCTGGTACATCTTCGTTCCTCCTCTTAAGCCGCGTGGATCGTGCGCCACACCCGGTCAGGGGTCGCGGGCATTTCCAAATTGTTCTTGCCGATCGCGTCCGTGATCGCGTTGATCACGGCCGCGGACGCGCCGATCGCGCCGGCCTCGCCGCAGCCCTTGATGCCGAGCGGATTGCCGGGACAAAGGGTCGTGGTGTGGCTGAGCTTGAACGACGGCAGATCGTCGGCGCGCGGCATGGTGTAATCCATGAACGAAGCCGTGATCGGCTGTCCGTTGGCGTCATAGACGGCGTGCTCGAGCAGCGCCTGGCCGATGCCTTGTGCGAGGCCGCCATGGACCTGGCCCTCGACGATCATCGGATTGATCAGGCGCCCGAAATCGTCGGCCGCCACGAAGTTGACGAACGACGTCTTGCCAGTGGCGGGATCGACCTCGAGCTCGCAGATGTAGGCGCCGGCCGGGAAGGTGAAGTTGGAGGGGTCGTAGAAGGCGCTTTCCTTCAGGCCCGGCTCCATCCCGTCAGGTAGATTGTGCGCCGTATAGGCCGCGAGTGCGACCATCGGCAGCGCGATCGACTTGTCGGTGCCGGTGACCTTGAACTCGCCATTCTCGATGACGATGTCGGCTTCCGAGGCTTCGAGCTGATGGGCCGCGATCTTCTTGGCCTTGGACTCCACCTTCTCCATCGCTTTCAGGATCGCGGTGAGACCGACGGCCGCGGAGCGCGAGCCGTAGGTGCCCATGCCGAACTGCACCTTGTCGGTGTCGCCATGGACGATCGAGACCTGGCTGATCGGAACCCCTAGGCGTTCCGAAATGAGCTGAGCGAACGCCGTCTCATGGCCCTGGCCGTGGCTGTGTGAACCGGTCAGGACCTCGATGGTGCCGACCGGGTTGACGCGTACCTCGGCCGATTCCCACAAGCCGACGCCGGCGCCCAGGCTGCCGACCGCCTTCGACGGAGCGATGCCGCAGGCCTCGATGTAGCAGGAGACGCCGATGCCGCGCAGCTTGCCTTGGGCCTTCGCCTGCGCCTTGCGGCCTGCGAAGCCGGCATAGTCGATCGCTTTCATGGCTGCATCGAGCGAAGCATTAAAGTCGCCGGTGTCATAGGCCATGATGACCGGCGTCTGATGCGGGAACTGGGTGATGAAGTTCGTCTTGCGCAGTGCGGCCGGATCGACCTTCAGTTGCCGCGCCGCCGTCTCCATCATCCGTTCGACCAGGTAGCTCGCTTCGGGCCGGCCCGCGCCGCGATAGGCATCCACCGGCGTGGTGTTGGTGTAGACGGCAATCACCTCGGCATGGATCGCCGGGATGTCGTACTGGCCCGACAGCAGCGTCGCGTAGAGATAGGTCGGCACCGCCGAGGAGAACAGCGACATATAGGCGCCGAAATTGGCGTAGGTTTTCACCTTCAGGCCGGTGATCTTGTTGTTGGCGTCGAACGCCATCTCCGCATGCGTGACATGGTCGCGACCATGCGCGTCGGTGAGGAAGGCCTCGGTGCGGTCGCCGGTCCACTTCACCGGACGGCCGGTCTTCTTCGACGCCCACAGCGCCACCATCTCCTCGGGGTAGATGTAGATCTTGGAGCCGAAGCCGCCACCGACATCGGGTGCGATCACGCGCAGCTTGTGCTCGGGCGCGATGTTGTAGAAGGCCGACAGCACGAGCCGCGCGACATGCGGATTTTGCGACGTCGTGTAGAGCGTGAAATGCTCTTCCGCCTCG
Source organism: Bradyrhizobium sp. UFLA05-153 (assembly GCF_054185185.1). Classification (NCBI taxonomy): domain Bacteria; kingdom Pseudomonadati; phylum Pseudomonadota; class Alphaproteobacteria; order Hyphomicrobiales; family Nitrobacteraceae; genus Bradyrhizobium; species Bradyrhizobium sp. UFLA05-153. The sequence continues at coordinate 72,925 of NZ_JBBIAM010000010.1, read as the reverse complement.
TTGTAGTCGGCAACCGCCGAGCGCGGCTCCATCGGGTTCGGTGCGAGGCGGTTGTTGGTGAGGTCAAGCTTCACCACATTGGCTGCCTTCGAGAAGGCGTCGTTCACGGCACTCTCGTCGCCGATGACCCAGTCATAGATCTGGTTGCCGGGTGCCTCGGGATGGAGTTGAGGCGCGCCGGCCTTGATCGCGTCGGTCACGTTCGCGACAGCGGGCAGTTCCTCGTAATCGACGACCACGGCTTCGGCGGCGTCACGCGCCAGGTTCTTGCTTTCGGCGATCACGACTGCGACCGCCTGGCCGACGAAGCGCACCGTTTCCGGCGCCATCGCCGGCCATGCGCCCATCTTCATCGGGCTACCGTCCTTGGAGGTGATGGCCCAGCCGCAGATGAGGTTGCCGACCTTGTCGTCGACGATCTGCTTGCCGTTGAGCACCGCGACCACGCCCGGCAGCTTCAACGCCGCGGAGGCGTCGATGCCTTTCACCTTGGCGTGCGCGTGGGGGCTGCGGATGAAATGGGCATACGTCATGCCCGGTAGCTTGACGTCGTCGACATACCGGCCCTTGCCGGTAATGAAACGCTTGTCTTCCTTGCGCACAACGCTTGCGCCGATGCCTTCAACACCCATGTCCTGTCCTCCCGACCGGAATTTGTTTGACCGCGCTTTCCATCGAAAGCTGCGGCGGTTGTTCGATTAGGCGAGGTCGCCGCTTACTCGGCGGCCTGCGCGACCTTCATGCGGCCGGCGGCATCCAGCACCGCCTTCACGATGTTATGGTAACCGGTGCAGCGGCAGATATTGCCTTCGAGCTCGTGGCGGACGGTGGCTTCATCGAGCTGGCCACCGTGGCGCTGCACGATGTCGACCGCCGACATGATCATGCCCGGCGTGCAGTAGCCGCACTGCAAACCGTGATTATCGCGGAACGCCGCCTGCATCGGGTGCAATTCGTCGCCCTTGGCAAGACCTTCGATCGTGGTGACGTTTGCGCCGTCGGCCTGGCCTGCCAGCATGGTGCAGGATTTTACCGCGCGGCCGTCGATATGCACGACGCAGGCGCCGCACTGGCTGGTGTCGCAGCCGACATGCGTGCCGGTGAGGTTGAGGTGATCGCGCAGGAGATGGACCAGCAGCGTGCGGTCCTCGACATCGACAGAAACAGCCTTGCCGTTCACTGTCAGTTTGACTGTAGACACGTGAGTACCTCCCATATGTGTTTTGTCGTTATTCCAATTAGAGACAGCGCGAACGGAACTTTGCAACTGGGATTTTGGTGACTGCGCGTCATGGAAAGGTCATCGCGGCCAGTCGAAGGTGCGCGATTCGATCATGACGTTCCATGCCGCCGCCAACGCGTGGCGCGGCCCGTGAGACGCTTTCGGAAAGATCTGCTTCGCGCCTGCGGCGGCGTGCCTTCCATGCCGCCGCGCGACGTCGCTCGCCCTCGGACCTCAGCCCTGTCGCGCGTCGTTTCTCCCTTTGATGCCTTGTTCGTTGAGCGAATAGGAGCACGAGCTCACGGCTTTGTAATCGCGATCTTGGTAGTAGGTTTTTGCGAGCTAAGCCATTGATTTTATTGGAGGTGCCTCTGGCAGGGTCCGGCCGTCGCGGCGATTGGGGCGCCCTAGTACTTCCTGGCGATTGATCGAAAGCGGACGCCGCCCCCTAGTCGAGCCCTACAAGCAAACAGGAGGGTGGAAGCGATGCAGATGAACGACAGTCAGCGGATCCCGGCGTCGAAGGCCAAGGTGTGGGCTGCGCTCAACGATCCCGACATTCTCAGGCGCTGCATTCCCGGCTGCCAATCGCTCGAGATGGCATCGCCGACGGAAATGACGGCAACCGTGGTGCTGAAGGTTGGTCCGGTGAAGGCGACGTTCAGCGGCAAGGTGACGCTGGCCGATATCGACGCGCCCAACGGCTATCGCATCATCGGCGAAGGCGCCGGCGGCGTGGCCGGTTTCGCCAAGGGCGGCGCGAAAGTCAGGCTCGAGGAAGAATCGCCCGACGTCACCATCCTGCACTACGAGACCGACGCGCAGATCGGCGGCAAGCTTGCGCAACTCGGCTCGCGGCTGATCGATTCGACGTCGAAGAAGCTGGCCGCGAATTTCTTCGAGAGCTTTGCGACTGTGGTAGCGCCATCATCGTGATTGACGCAGGTGATCGACGCGCGACGTCAGGTGCAACGATCGGATCACGGCACGATGTTGCCGCAAATCCGATCGTGCATTGCGAGCTGCAAAATAATGGCAAGACGCAAGCGTCGACAACGAGATGAGCGGCAAAGGCGCCAGTGATTTGCACTACTACCTTCCGCCTATACTAAGCGCGCCAAGCCGATGCTGTAATTTCCAACGATGGATCGCAGACAAACTGCGCATCACGAGCGCAGCGCGCTCAGGCGCCCAACATGGCGTGCACACCAACACCGCGGAGGGAATACATGACCTTTGGAACGAAGGGCTTTTTGGCTGGCATTTCGATGATTGCGATGCTGGCCGCCAGCACGTCGGGCGTTCGCGCCAACGACTCGGTGCTCAAGGCGCAATCCGATGCGAACCAGTGGGCGGTTTCCGGCCACGACTATGGCAACACGCGCTTCAGCCCGCTCAATCAGATCAACACCGAGAACGCCGGCAAGCTGACGCTCGCCTATTCGTTCTCGCTGGCGTCGCTGCGCTCGAACGAATCCTCGCCGATCGTGATCGGCAACACGCTCTACGTCTCGAGCTCCTGGGGCCCGAAATACGTCTACGCGCTCGATGCCGCGACCGGCGCGCGCAAATGGACCTGGGAGCCCGACATTCCCGATGACGTGCTGCAATACGCCTGCTGCGACGTGAACAATCGCGGCGTCACCTACGCCGACGGCAAGATCTTCGTCGGCCGCCTCGACGGCAAGCTGACGGCGCTCGATGCCGCGACCGGCAAGTCGCTGTGGACCGCCAAGGTGGTCGACTACAAGCAGGGTTCGGTCATCACTTCGCCGCCGCTCGTCGTTCGCGACAGGGTCATCACCGGCTTCGGCGGCGGCGAGTATGGCGTGCGCGGCGCGTTGCTCGCGTTCGACATCAGCACTGGCAAGCAGATGTGGCAGACCTTCACCGTCCCCAAACCGGACGAACCCGGCGGCGACACCTGGAAAGGCGACTCTGCCGAACACGGCGGCGGTGCGGCCTGGCTGGTCGGCTCCTATGATCCCAAGAGTGATACGGTTTATTGGGGCACCAGCAATCCCGCTCCGTGGAACTCGGCTGTCCGCTCGACGGGCAATGGCGATTTCGGCAAGCTGACCAATCTCTATACGGCCTCCACGCTCGCCCTCGACCCCAACACCGGCAGGATCAAGTGGCACATCCAGACCACGCCGGCCGATGCCTGGGACTATGACGGCGTCAACGAAGCCGTGCTCGCCGACCTCAATATCGGCGGCAGCAACGTTCCGGCGCTGATGAAGGCGGATCGCAATGGCTTCTTCTTCGTCGCCAACCGCGAGACCGGCAAGGTTCTTTCGGCTGAGAAATATGTCTTCTCCAACTGGGCGCAGAAGTGGGACGTCGCCACCATGCGTGCGGTCGAAGACCCCGAGAAGCGTCCGGGACCTGGCCATCCCATCAAGGACGTCTGTCCGAACCTGATCGGCGGCAAGAACTGGCAGCCGATGTCGTTCAATCCGCAGACCGGTCTCGTCTACATCCCGTCCAACAATGTTTGCATGGACTGGTCGGTGAGCGACATTTCCTACAAGCGCGGCGTGTTCTATCTGGGTGGTGAGTTCCCGCCCAAGGAAGGCCCCGGCGGCTTCATGGGCGAGCTCGTGGCCTGGGATCCGGTCGCGCAGAAGAAGGTCTGGTCCATCAAGGAAGACCTGCCGTTCAACGGTGGCACGCTGACCACGGCTGGCGGCCTGGTGTTTGCCGGTAACATCCATGGCGATTTCCGCGCCATCGATGCGAAGTCCGGCAAGGTGCTCTGGAGCAAGAATCTCGGCTCCGGCATTGGTGCAGGTCCCGTGACCTATCAGGTCGACGGTAAGCAATATGTGGCCATCGTCGTCGGTCGCACCGCTGCGATGCCCGCATTCCTGGGCGGCATCGGCGGGAAGATGACGGCCGCAGCTCCCGAGGGCGGTTCGCTCTTCGTGTTCTCCGTCCAGTGACCACTCGCGCGCGTATCTCAGAGGTGACGAGATACGCGCGCGCTTTTTCCAGACGATCGTTGCGGCATCGGTTGATGCCTTGTGCCGCAACGCCTGGTCCAACAAGTCCCAACTACGGGAGATGAGGATGCGCCGGAATCATCTTGGAAGCGGCAAGAGCCGAAATCGCGCCATGACTGCGCTGGTCGCATGGATCGCAGCGTCCGCGATGACCGCGCCCATCGCAACGGCTCACGCGGACGAGGCGCAGCCGTTCCGGCTCTGCGCCGATCCGACCAATCTGCCGTTTTCGAGCGACGGTGCGTCGCAGCCGGGCTTCTATGTCGAGATCGGGCAGGCCCTGGCGCAGGCGCTCGGCCAGCCGATCGCGTACGACTGGTACAAATCCTATTTCGGCAAGCGCACCGTGCGCGTCACGCTGCTCGGCAAGCAATGCGACTCCATGATCGGCCTGCCGCGCTCCGAGGATTTCATGGGGCCGGCCGTAATCTTCTCCAACGCTTTCGCGAAGGAAGGCTACGCCCTGGTGGCGGCGAAGGGACAGGCGATCGGCGGCGTCGACGGCCTCAAGGGCAAGCGCGTCGCAGTGCAGTTCGCCAGCACGCCGCAAAACCTGCTCGCGAGCCGCGACGACATCCAGAAGGTGACCGTGCTGTCGCCCGAGGAAGGCATGCAGGCGCTCGACCAGGGCAAGGCCGACGTCGCCTTCATCTGGGGGCCTGTCGCCGGCTGGCTGAACAAGACCACCTACCGCGATCGCTATCAGATCGAGCTCACCGAAGGCGAAGGCTTGTCATGGGACGCGGCCATCGGCTTCGCGAAGACGTCGACGGAGCTGCGCGATCGCGTCGATGCCATCCTGCCGCAGCTTCAGAAGACGATCGCCGATCTCGCGGTGAAATACGGCTTGCCGACCGGCCAACCGGTTCGCTTCGGCGCCCAGGCGGTGCCGGCGGGAATAACGACGGGAACGGGAACCGGAGCCCGGGTGACTGAGATCGCCAACGTGCTGGCGACCGAGACCAAGGGCGAGGCGGCCGCGCCAAGCGCCGAGGCCGTCGGCACGGGCAAGGAGATCTTCAACGGCACCTGTGCACATTGTCACGGTCCCGACGCGATCCAGAGCGAGAAGAAGATCGATCTGCGGCTGCTGCGTCACCGCTACGGCGACGAGATGCGCGAGAAATACTGGACCACCGTGCATGAAGGACGGCCTGCCAAGGGCATGCCGGCCTGGAAGGAAGTCTTCACGGACGACCAGTTCGACAACATCTATTCCTTCCTGCTGACGGTCCAGTCCGAATCGAACGACTGAACGATCTTGACCGGACGCGATCGGGAGGATGTGGTAGCGTCCATCCGGCATCCTCCCGGTGCCGGACGGTCACCGCAGGAATGCGCCGCTTCCGCTCCTGCGGTGAAGTCTTGTGCGATCGACTCTTGGGAAGGCGCCATGACCAGCTTCCTGATCATCGACGATCATCCGCTGTTTCGCGAGGCGCTCGGCAATGCGGTGCGGCTGGCATTGCCGGAGGCGCGGATCTTCGAGGCGATGTCGATCGAGGACGCCCTGCATATCCTCTCGGCCGAACAGGGCATCGACCTCGCGCTGCTCGATCTCTCGCTGCCGGATGCGACCGGCTTCTCCGGCTTTCTCCGCCTGCGCGAGACCTATCCGCGCCTGCCGGTCGCCATCGTGTCGAGCGAGGAGGATCAGCACGTCGTCCGCGAGGCGCTGGCGCTGGGCGCTGCCGGCTATCTGCCGAAGTCGACGTCGAAACGCGAGCTCGCGCAATCGATCGAGGGTGTGCTGAGCGGATCGGTCTCGGTGCCGAAGGATTTTGTCGCGACGCCGCAGCGGCGCCGCGCCGACACCAGCAAGGCGCTCGCGGTCAAGCTGCGCGAGCTGACGCCGCAGCAGCTTCGCGTGCTCGACCTCCTGCGCCGCGGCTATCCGAACCGGCAGATCGCCCAGGAACTTCAGCTTGCGGAGTCCACCGTGAAGGCGCACATCACCGAGATCCTGCGCAAGCTCGGCCTGTTCAGCCGCAACAAGGCGATCATCGAGATCGGCAAGATGGACCTGCCCGATCCCAAGGGCCGGCCCTATGCGCGGGCCGATCGCGGCAGGCCGCAATAATGCGCGCTCTCGTTGTTGACCTGGATCAACCCGGTTGGGCTCGGCTGAGGCATTCTCATCTCAACGTTGGACCCGGCAACATCTTGGGAATGGCTCACGCGTGATGCGATTTCTGATTGTCGAAGACCATCCGCTGTTTCGCGAGGCGCTCGAAGGGGCGCTACAGATGGTGGCGCCCGAGGCCGATATCGTTCAGGCGATCTCGATCGACGGCGCGCTGGAGCTGTTGTCGACGACATCTGGGCTCGATCTCATTCTCCTCGATCTGTCGATGCCGGGCACGACGGGTCTTTCAGGCATCATCCGCATCCGCAAGGCGTTTCCCAAAATTCCCGTCGTCATCGTATCCGGGCATCAGGATCCGCAGATCATTTCCGGCGCATTGTCGCTCGGCGTCGCCGGCTACATCCTCAAATCCTCGTCCAAGCAGGATCTTGCGCAGTCGATCGGCGAGGTGCTGCGCGGCGCGGTCTGCGTCCCCGGCGCTTATCGTGCGACACGTACGCAACGCGCCGCCGGCCCCGCGCAGGATCTCATCAAGCGCCTGCACGATCTGACGCCGCAGCAATTGCGCGTCCTCGAAATGCTCAAGCGCGGCCTGCAGAACAAGCAGATCGCCTATGAGCTGAAGATCTCGGAGACCACCGTGAAGGTCCACGTCTCCGACATCCTGCGCAAGCTCAACGTGCTGAGCCGCACCAAGGCGATCGTCGAAATGTCCCGCATAGATTTCGCGACGCTGGCAAGCGACCGGGCGGGAGCGAAGCACGATCGCGCGCAGTCGGAGTAACGGGACGGCCGCGATTGGGTCTCAATTGTCTCCCTCGCTCCGCCGTAAGGACCGTGGGTGAGCGACGTCTTTGCGGCCCATCCGTCGAGACGCCCGCCTTTGCGGGCTCCTCAGGATGAGGTCTTGTTTCGCGGCGAAAATTTTTGACCCTCATGGTGAGGAGCACCGCCCGCGGCGCGTCTCGAACCATGAGGCCGAGCGCTTTCACCAGCTTCTCAAGCGCCGTATGCGATAGCCATGCCGCTCTTCGCGACGATACGCTTTTGCCGGTGATTTGCCCGACGCGTCAAGCGATTTCGGATAAAGCGTAGGGCGTCACCGCCGCCCGCTTCTACTTTGCATGGGGTTATTTTGCGGATTTTGTGACGGCCGGTCGATTAGCCCGATCCATCCCGCCTCAAGTCAACAGGAACGACAGCAGCGCGCGCATCTCGGCGGGCTTGATCGGCTTCTTCAGCACCTCGAGCCCGTGGAGGCTGGCTTCCTTCGCGGCCTTTTCGGAGTAGTCGGCCGTGATGATCATGGCCGGCACGTCCAGCTGCAAATGCCGGCGGATGTCGGCGACGGCCGACAGGCCGCTCTCGCCGTGATCGAGATGGAGGTCGGCGATCACGGCATCGGGGGCGCCGCCGAGCTCGCTGAGGCGCAGCAATGCGTCGGCGGCCGATCGCGTGGTCGCGACGTCGCAGCCCCAGCCTTCCAGCAGGGCGGCCATGGCCTCGGAGCCGTTCGGATCGTTCTCGATCAACAGGATCTTGGCGCCTTCGAGCCCGCCATAGTGCCGCTCGGCCAGCTTGACCTCGTGCACCTCGTCGCTGACTTCAGTGAGGTCGGCCGGCTCCAGCTCGAGGGCAAAGGTCGATCCCCGACCGACCTGCGATGACAACCGCACCTCGTGTCCGAGCACCGTTGCGAAACGGCGAACGATGGAGAGGCCGAGCCCGAAACCGGCCTGGTCGGTGGCGCTCGCTTCCCCACGCTGGAATTCGCGGAAGATCGCTTCCTGCTGCGCCTGCGCAATTCCCGGCCCGGTGTCGGAGACCTGAACGCAGATGCGCTCCCCCCTCGGCCGGCATCCCATGACGACGCCGCCGCTGCGGGTATAGCGAATCGCATTGGCAAGCAGGTTTTGCAGGATCCGCCGCAGCATCATCGCATCCGACGTCACCGCAAGCTGTGAGGTGCGGATGCGCAAGGAAAGACCTTGCCGCGCGGCGATCGGCTCGAATTCGTTGCGGAGCTGCTCGAACAGGGGTGCCAGCGCGACAGCGCGCACGTCGGGCCTGAGCGCGCCGGCGTCCAGCTTTGCGATCTCCAGCAGCGAGCGCAGCAGGTCCTCCAGCGTCACCAGCGAGCGGTCGACCTGATCGATGAGCTGGCCCGCCTCCTGCGATTCCATCATCTCGGTCAACGCCGACAGCGTCAGGCGCGCCGCGTTCAACGGCTGCAACAGGTCGTGGGTGACCGAGATCAGCACAGAGGATTTGAGCGAGCTCGCGGCCTCGGCCTGCTGCTTGGCGCGGTAGAGCCCCTCATTGGCGCGCTCGATCGAATGCAGCGCCTCGCGCAACTGGTGCGTCCGGTCGCGAACCTGGTGATCTAGCGCAATGGCCGTCTCGAACAGCGAGAAGGCATTGAGCTGCTGATCCATCGAGCGCTCGACCCGGGACATCAGCGCGGCATTGATCTTCTTCAGCTTCGCAGCTTCCCGCTGAAGCTGCTCGACCGATTGAGGGTCCTGCCACGTCTCCGTCACGACGGGCGCCTTCCGATCGCGACGCCCGTGAAGGTCTGGTTCACATGCATCGAGCCGAACTGCTCGCCATAGGTGTGAAAGCCGACGACGCGGTTCTGCCGGTACAGCTCGGACATGTCGCGGGCGAGCTGATGCTGCTCGGCATCCAGCCGGCGCAACAGGCATTCGAAGCCGATGAAGAGCGACACGTCTCCGATCTCATCGCGAATTTCGGCAAAGGTCTCGCGCGTCGAGCCGACCAGGCTTCGCGACGTCGCAGCGGTCAGCACCATGCCCTCGTCGATGGCGCAGAAGAAATGCAAGGAGCCGTCCGGTTCGACGCGCTGGATCGATCGCGCGTAATAGGAGCCGCCGACGCGCACCAGTACGGGGTGGGACGCGAAGGAGAACGGGTCGAGTTTGGCGTCCATGATCCCGACCATGCGCGAATATTCCTTCGCCGCAGGCTCCGCGTTCAGCTCCCTGACCGTTCGATTTTCGATGTCGGCCTCGGTGACCACCATCTTCTGCGGCCGCGGCTCGAAATTGTCGCACTTGAAGACCCGGAACGGCAGCGACGTGTTCAGGAGTATCAGGAGGGCGGCATTGGTGTGGGCCCTGCCGTCGAAGAACACCCAGGTCTTCTCGAAGCGCATCCCGTCGCCCGCCGATCCTCCGACGACCGGGATGTCGTCGAGTGAAGCATAGATGGCGGACATCACCGCTTCCTCGCGGCGGCACAGGCCGTCGATCAAGACCAGGCCGAAGGGATTTCCACGGTCGACCTGCGGGGTGACCCGCAGCAGCTCGTGCCGGAGCTCGCCGCCGATCCTGCGGCCGTCCTCGACGCGGAAGCTGTCGAGATTGAGAATGGGCCGGATTACTGCCGAGAAGTCGGCGCGGCTGAACGCCAGCGCCACGACGCTGTTCTCGTCCCAGCCATCCGGGGCGAGCTCGCCAGCGGTCGTACAACCGCAGACCTGGGTGTCATCGAAGTGCCGGGTGATCTCGGTGATGAAGTGATGGGGGTCGTAAGCAGGGGAGAGGAAGACCAGGATCAGCGCCATCTCGTCGGATGGGAGCTGGGCCGCGAGCTCGGCCACGGCTTCATCGACGCTCGCAGCCTTCGATTTGGCAACGGCCACGCCGGACGCTCCGCCAAACCGAAAATCGGTTTGCCCCACTCCGTCTCTCCCCTCGAGGACTGGCTCGGTCTACGCCAAGAGCCTGATAAGTGCCCGACAAGTGCCCCAAGAGTAAGGCGTTTTCCGGTTAGCCGCAACACGGCGCCCGGACGGCCTTGGACAGGAACTTTCTCCACGCAGGATGCAGGCCGGACGAATTTACCGCCCCTTGACGTTTCTGCCTTAATTTTCCGCATCGGTTCGGGAGGGGCTGCTTCCGGGCCGCATGAATGTTGCAAGAACATAAGTTGGGGGTTGGAATGGCCGGGCGTACCGCGTCGAAGTCGAAGCGCACATTTTTTCCGATCCTGAAGTTCCGCGCCAAGATCATTCTCGGCTTTGCCGCCGTGCTCGTCATCTCGGCCGTCAGCATGGCCTTCGCCTATTTCGGCTTTGAGCGCGTCTCGGCCGGCGTCGGCTCCTACCGTGCCAGCGTTTCCGAGGCTGACCTCGCCCGCAACATCGATCGCGAGCTGCTGGCCTATCGTTCGGCCGCCCGCTACTTCGTCGTCACCGGAAAGGAAGATGACGCCAAGGTAGCGCTGGAGGCCGAAGCCGGCCTGAAGAAGGCCATCGATCAGGCCATCAAGGGCGCCAAGAGGCCGGCGCGGCTGGAAAGCCTCGGCAAGCTCGCCAAGGAGTTTTCGAACTTCTCCGCGACCTTTGCCAAGATCCTGCACGCCAAGCGCGACAGCGCGCTTCTGGTTGAGAACCAGCTTCAGCGCAACGCCAACCTCCTCAAGTACAAGCTCGACGACATCGGCAACAACGCCTCCGACTCCGAGGCGCAGGCGATCGAATTCGGCACCAAGCAAGTCAATGCCCAGTTCCAGACCGCAAGCGCGGCGGCGACCAACTTCGTCCTCAATTCCGACCAGGCGCTTGCCGCAAGCGCGCTGGCGCGGCTGAAATTCGTCGAGAATTCGCTCAACGCGGTCTATTCGATGGACGACAAGATCGTCGCCGGCTTGAAGGACGCCAAGGGTCTGCTTGCGGCCTATCGCGAAGCGCTGGAGAAGCTCGTCGCCAATGCCAGGATGATCGACGACCTCGTCACCGAGATGAGCGGCTCGGCGGGCGCCATCATGCAGGGCGCCACGGCGATGAAGGCTGATCTCGTGTCCGAGCAGCAGCGGCTGGAAACAGAATCCGAGGCCAGCATCGACCAGACCGAACATCTGATCCTGATGCTGGCTGCCGGCGGCACGCTGCTCGGCGCCATCCTCGCCTTCCTGCTCGGCACCGGCATCTCGCGGCCGATGATCGCGATGTGCAAGGCGATGCGGGAGCTCGCCTCGGGCAATTTCGAGGTCGTGCTGCCGGGGCTCGGCCGCAAGGACGAGATCGGCGAGATGGCCGGCGCGGTCGAAGAGTTCAAGATGCAGGCAGTCGCGAAAGCCGAGCGCGATGCGGCGGCGAGCGAAGCCCAGAGCAAGGAGACGGCCGCAGCACGCCGCTCCGAGCTGATCCGCTTTGCCGATGATTTCGAGACCGCGGTCGGCGCCATCGTTTCGAACGTGTCGGCTTCAGCCGTGCAGCTCGAATCGGCAGCCTCCACGCTGACCCGCACCGCGGAGACGACGCAGACGCTGTCGAGCCAGGTTGCCGGCGTCTCAGAGCAGGCCTCCTCCAACATGCAGTCGGTCGCAACCGCGACCGAAGAGCTCTCGGCCTCCGTCGAGGAGATCGGCCGCCAGGTCCGCGATTCCAGCCGCATCGCGGAGGCCGCCGTCGTGCAGGCCAGGGAGACCGACGGCCGGATCGGCAAACTCTCGCATGCCGCGCAGCAGATCGGTGAGGTCGTCAAGCTGATCACGGCGATCGCCGAGCAGACCAATCTTTTGGCCTTGAATGCCACGATTGAAGCGGCCCGCGCCGGCGAAGCCGGCCGCGGTTTTGCGGTGGTCGCCAGCGAGGTGAAGTCGCTGGCAAGCCAGACCGCGAAGGCGACCGACGAGATTTCCTCGCACATCACGGGCATGCAGGGCGCCACGGCTGAGTCGGTTGCCGCGATCAAGGAGATCGGCGCCACCATCGGCCAGATCTCGACCATCGCAACGTCGATCGCCAGCGCGGTGGAAGAGCAGGGCGCCGCGACGCAGGAGATCGCCCGCAGCGTCCAGAACGTCGCGCAGGGCACGCAGACAGCGGCCACCGACATCGGCCAGGTCAACCGCGGCGCCGCCGAGACCGGCTCGGCCTCGGAAGAGGTGCTGCACTCGGCCAAGACGCTCTCCAGCGAAAGCACTCGCCTGCGCGCCGAGCTCGACCGCTTCATGGCGAACATAAGGGCGGCGTGAGTATTCGCTGCGCTTTAGGCATTGCGTCGTCGCCCACACTCGGCTGTCGTCCCCGCGAAGGCGGGGACCCATAGCCACAGGGAGTGGTTGCGGCGCGAACTGGTAACCACGTGTCTTCGCCAAACCCCGTCCTGGGCTCTCGCGACGAGCGCGGGGGTCCCGGGCTCGCGCTCCGCGCGCCCCCGGGGACGACAGTTGAGGATGCCTTTCGAGCATCGGCCTGCCACCGCCCGCACCGCCGCAAATTTACCGCGGCTTATCCTTTCCGCCGTATTTTCCCTGGGAGTCAGGGAGCGGGCTGCTCCTGGATTGCGGCTGGCTGGCCGCAGGTGAAATGGGGTGGGGCATGTCCGTCAAGTCCAAGGAAACTTCGAAGGAAACCTTGAAGGAAACGTCGAAGCAAGCAACGAAGGTAAAGCGAGCGATGCGTCCGACGTTGCGCTTCCGAGCAAAGATCATCCTCGGCTTTGCCGCGGTGCTGGTCATCCTGGCTGCCAGCATGGCCTTCGCCTATCTCGGCTTCGAGCGGGTCGCGGGCGCCGTGACGTCCTACCGGACCAGCGTGTCGGAAGCGGACCTTGCCCGGGGCGTCGATCGCGACCTGATCTCCTACCAGGCGCTGGCGCGGGCCTACACGCTGACCGGCGCGGCTGACGATGAGACCGCGGCCAAGGCCGCCGAGGAGAACCTCAAGTCGGCGATCGCGAAATCGATGGCCGCCACCACGGCGCCGGCGCGGCGCGAGCAGATCGGCAAGCTGCAACAGGAATTCCAGGCCTTCGCAAAAGTCTTCGCCGACATCGTCACGCTGACGCGCGAGAACACCCGGATCGCCGGCGAAGAGCTCAATGCCGTCGGCAACAAGATCCGTTTCAAGTTCGACGACCTCGCCGACACTGCGGCGCTGGCGGGGCTGCCGTCGGTGCAGACCACGGCCAAGGACATCACCTCGCAATATCTCGCCGTCTCCACCTCGGTCAGCGCCTTCGTCGCCAAGCCCGAGACGAAGGCGGCCGACGGTATCACGGCGCGCATCAAGTTCCTGGAGACCCTTTTGGTCTCGATCTATGCCAGCGAGCAGAAGATCACCGACCGCGCCACCGAGATCGGCAATCTCCTGAAGCAGTACCGCGCCTCCTTCGCAAAACTGTCCGACAACGTGAAGGCGGTTGCCAAGCTGAACGGCGAGATGACGAAGTCGGCCAGCGCCATCCTGAAACTCTCGAATGAACTGAGGTCGGACCTGACGGCTGATCAGCAGCGCATCGAGGCCAGCGCCAATGCAGCGATCGGCGAGACCGAGCGGCTCATCCTGATGCTGGCGCTGGGAGGCCTCGCGATCGGTGCCGTGCTCGCGCTGATGCTGGGCAACGGCATCTCGCGGCCGATGATCGCGATGTGCAAGGCGATGCGGGAGCTCGCCTCGGGCAATTTCGAGGTCGTGCTGCCGGGGCTCGGCCGCAAGGACGAGATCGGCGAGATGGCCGGCGCGGTCGAAGAGTTCAAGATGCAGGCAGTCGCGAAAGCCGAGCGCGATGCGGCGGCGAGCGAAGCCCAGAGCAAGGAGACGGCCGCAGCACGCCGCTCCGAGCTGATCCGCTTTGCCGATGATTTCGAGACCGCGGTCGGCGCCATCGTTTCGAACGTGTCGGCTTCAGCCGTGCAGCTCGAATCGGCAGCCTCCACGCTGACCCGCACCGCGGAGACGACGCAGACGCTGTCGAGCCAGGTTGCCGGCGTCTCAGAGCAGGCCTCCTCCAACATGCAGTCGGTCGCAACCGCGACCGAAGAGCTCTCGGCCTCCGTCGAGGAGATCGGCCGCCAGGTCCGCGATTCCAGCCGCATCGCGGAGGCCGCCGTCGTGCAGGCCAGGGAGACCGACGGCCGGATCGGCAAACTCTCGCATGCCGCGCAGCAGATCGGTGAGGTCGTCAAGCTGATCACGGCGATCGCCGAGCAGACCAATCTTTTGGCCTTGAATGCCACGATTGAAGCGGCCCGCGCCGGCGAAGCCGGCCGCGGTTTTGCGGTGGTCGCCAGCGAGGTGAAGTCGCTGGCAAGCCAGACCGCGAAGGCGACCGACGAGATTTCCTCGCACATCACGGGCATGCAGGGCGCCACGGCTGAGTCGGTTGCCGCGATCAAGGAGATCGGCGCCACCATCGGCCAGATCTCGACCATCGCAACGTCGATCGCCAGCGCGGTGGAAGAGCAGGGCGCCGCGACGCAGGAGATCGCCCGCAGCGTCCAGAACGTCGCGCAGGGCACGCAGACAGCGGCCACCGACATCGGCCAGGTCAACCGCGGCGCCGCCGAGACCGGCTCGGCCTCGGAAGAGGTGCTGAACTCTGCCCAGACGCTGTCGGCCGAAAGCACGCGCCTCCGCGCCGAGCTCGATCGCTTCATGGCGAATATCAGGGCGGCGTAAATCTTCGCTGCGCGTCTAGCGCTCGCTGTTGCCCAACTCTCAATTGTCGTCCCGGCGAAGGCCGGGACCCATACTCCCAGGGAGAAGTTGTGGTGCGGGGCTGGTAATCCCGAGTCTTCGCCAAACCACTTCCTGTGGTTCTCGCGACGAGCCCGGTGCGCTCGCGCGGGGATCCCGGATCTGCGCTTCGCTTGTCCGGGATGACGAGCTGAGTTTGTGGCGCCGTCTAAGTCTATTAGCGACAGGGCCCTCACTCCCTCCCGAACGCCCGCTTCAACTCGACCTTCGCGCGCTCGAGCCGCGTGCGCTGTGTCTTCGGCAAGGTCTTGCCGGCGCGGTTGATATAGAAGGTCAGCATCGACAGCGCCGAGCGATAGGCGCCGGACTTGCGGCGTCTGGAGTGCTCGGCCGAGCGTTTCAGGGACGCGGCGATCTTCTTCGCGCTTGTCTGCTTAAACACGCCGCGCTTGAGATCGAGCGCGTCGCTCTCCTTCGTCACCCGCTGCGACCAGCGCTTGGGCGCTGCGCGTTTCGATGTCGTTTTCGACGTCTTGCGCGAGGCGGGTTGGCGCCGTGCGCGGCTTGATGTGCGATGCGTCGCCTTGCGCTTTGCGGTTTTGCGCGAATGTGTCGACTTTCTGACCTGAGCCATGCGTTAACTCCTTGCAGCTCCTGTGAAAACTGCTGCGCTGTGAAGCGGTTCCGGATGGAACCTGACTTCGCCGCAAACGTTGTCGATAGTCGCGGATTGAATCAGGCCGCACCTCCAGCAATAGCGCGATGGACTTGCAGCAAACCCCAGCGCTGAACTTTGATTCTGCGGCCTCGGCGGCGGCGCATGACCGCGTCGTCGAGACCAGCATCCCTTCGCGCCTCGACGCGCTGCCCTGGAGCGGCTTTCACACCCGTGTCGTGCTGGCGCTCGGCATTACCTGGATTCTCGACGGGCTGGAGGTGACGCTGGCCGGTGCGCTCTCCGGCGCCTTGAAGCAAAGCACAACGCTGAACTTCTCCAATCTCGATCTCGGCATCGCCAACTCCGCTTATCTTGCCGGCGCGGTGCTGGGCGCGCTCGGCTTCGGCTGGCTGACCGATCGCATCGGGCGCAAGAAACTATTTTTCATCACGCTGGCCGTCTATCTGTCCGCGACCGCAGCGACCGCGCTGTCGTGGAACATCGCGAGCTATGCGCTGTTTCGTTTCCTCACCGGCGCCGGCATTGGCGGCGAATACACTGCGATAAACTCGACCATCCAGGAATTGGTGCCGGCGCGCTATCGCGGCTGGACCGATCTCGTCATCAACGGCAGCTTCTGGATCGGCGCCGCCATGGGCGCGGTGAGCGCCATCATCCTGCTCGATCCCGCCGTGATCGGTCCCGATCTCGGCTGGCGCCTCGCTTATCTGATCGGTGCGACGATCGGTCTGGTCGTGCTGTTCATGCGGATGTGGATCCCGGAGAGCCCGCGCTGGCTGATGATCCACGGCCGCCCGGATGAAGCCCACGCGATCGTCGACGACATCGAGCGCTCCGTGATCGGCCACCAGCAGGGCGGGACCGCTTTCGCGAAGATCCGCCTCAAGATGCGCCACCATACGCCGCTCGGCGAGGTCGTGCACACGCTGTTCACGGTCTATCGCCAGCGCGCGCTGGTGGGACTGGTGCTGATGAGCGCACAGGCCTTCTTCTACAACGCGATCTTCTTCACCTTCGCGCTGGTCCTGACCGATTTCTACGGCATCAGCGCCGATGGCGTCGGCTGGTACATTTTGCCGTTCGCCGCCGGCAATTTTCTGGGCCCGCTGTTGCTCGGCCGCTTCTTCGATACGCTCGGCCGCCGCACGATGATCGTGCTGACCTATGGCTTGTCAGGCCTGTTGCTTGCAATCTCGGGCTATCTGTTCGCGATCGGCGCGCTGAGCGCGCGGGGACAGACGATCGCCTGGATGGTGATCTTCTTCTTTGCGTCGCCGGCCGCGAGCGCCGCCTATCTCACCGTCAGCGAAACCTTTCCGCTGGAAGTGCGCGCGCTTGCGATCGCGGTGTTCTATGCGATCGGCACCGGCATTGGCGGCGTCGTGGGTCCTGCGTTGTTCGGCGCGTTGATCGACACCGGGTCCCGCACCAGCGTATTCGCAGGCTATCTTTTGGGGTCGGCACTGATGATCGCGGCCGCAATCGTGGCGTGGCGCTACGCCGTCGCCGCGGAACGTAAATCGCTCGAACAAATCGCGCGGCCGCTTGCCTTTATGGAGTAGGCTATGACTTCGGAAGTGATGGACATACGAACCATGGACGATGACGAGACGCCGGAGACGGTGCCGGTGCCGCACGCCCTGGTGCCGCATCTCAGCGAGACGGCGATACTGCTCGACATCGATGGCACGCTGCTCGAACTGATGCCGACGCCGCGGGAGGTCTGGGTGCCGCCCGGCCTCTCGAAGACGCTCAATGGCCTTGTCGAGCGGACCTCCGGCGCGCTCGCGCTCGTCAGCGGACGCTCGCTCAACGACATCGATCTGATTTTCGCGCCGGATCAATTTCCCGCCGTCGGCGGCCATGGCGCCGAAATGCGGCTGGAGCCGGACAGCGAGGCGGTGGCAAGCCACGCTCCCCCGATGGACAAGGAGTTGAAGCGACGGCTCGCCGCAATCGCAAAGCTCTCGCCCGGCATTCTGCTCGAGGACAAGGGGTATTCGCTCGCGCTGCATTATCGTCTCGCCCCGCATGCGGAGAAGGCGATCTATGCGGCGGTGTCGCTGATCCGCGCCGACCTGCCCAATGCACCGATCGAGGTTTTGCCAGGCAAGTTCGTTTGCGAGATCAAGCATTCCGGCTTCACCAAGGCGAGCGGCGTGCGTGAATTGATGACGCATGAGCCGTTCAGGGGCCGCCGTCCGCTGTTCATCGGCGACGATGTCACCGATGAAACGGTATTCGCGATCATGCCCGATATGAACGGGCTCGCATTCTCGGTGGGGCGTCGCGCGCGTGGCGTGAATGGTCACTTCGACTCACCCAGTGATGTGCGCGAGTTCCTCGCGCATCTGCTCGACGGCGATCCAAGGTAAAAGCAAGGCAGCGCCACGCCAGAGCCATAAAGGCCTCGGAACCGCGTTGCGCACCCGCGATTTTTGCTGCGGAAAGGGAACGCAGAAAACTGTCTTTGCGTCGGATTTTCGTTTCGGAGGACAAAAGACAGTTCCGACGCGCGCGCCTGATTTTGGTTTCAATTGGTTGAAACCATGAACAGGAACCATATTGATGAACGCCAGTTAAACGAGGCGGAATAACAGGAGGGGACGACCCTGTGAATCTCGTCGTCGTATCGAATCGCGTCGCGCGCGGTAAAGCCAACGAACCCATGACGGGCGGCCTCGCTGCCGCTCTGCTTCCCGTGGTGGAACATTCGGGAGCGATCTGGGTGGGTTCCTCAGGCCGGGTGCGCGATGGTCATCAGAAGGAACCCTTCGCCGAGGTCGAGGCGCTCGGCACCGGTGCGCTGGCGACGCTGGATCTGCCGGCGGCGCATTACGGCGGCTATTACGAGGGCTTTGCCAATTCGGCGTTGTGGCCGGCGCTGCATTCGCGCAGCGATCTCATTCGCGTCTCGCAAGGCGACTATCTCAGCTATCGCGAGGTCAACGCCTTCATGGCGCGCGCGCTGCTGCGTTTCCGCAAAGAGCGCACCGCATTCTGGGTGCAGGATTATCATTTCCTCGCGCTCGGTGCGGAGCTGCGCGAGCTCGGCGTCGAGGATCCCGTCGGCTTCTTCCTGCACACGCCGTGGCCGGTGCCCGCGGTGATGCAGGGCGTGCCGCATCATCGCGAGCTGATCGAGGCGATGCTCGCCTATGATCTCATCGGCTTCCAGACCGGGGAGGATTGCCGGAATTTTCTCACCTATGTCGGTCACGAACTCGGACTGACGGTCGACGACGGCATCGTCAGCTCCAAGCATGGCCGCACGCGGTGCCAGGTGTTTCCGATCGGCATCGATGCAGAAAAATTCGCGCAATATGCCGCGAAGTCGATCTCGCATCCCGACGTGTCGCGGCTGCGCCGCAGCCTCAACGGCGAGAAGCTCGCCATCGGTGTCGACCGGCTCGACTATTCCAAGGGCCTGGTCAATCGCATCAGCGCGTTCGATCGGCTGTGGACCGAGCAGCCGCAATTTTCGCGCAGCATCTCGCTGCTTCAGATCGCAAACCCCTCGCGCGGTGGCATCGAGGCCTATGGCAATCTCCAGAACGAGGTCGCGCGTCTCGTGACCGACGTCAACGGCCGCCATGGCGAGGTCGACTGGACACCGATCCGCTATCTCAACAAGGGGTTTAGCCAGGCGGTGCTCGCGGGCCTCTATCGTACCGCGCAGGTCGGCGTGGTGACGCCGCTGCATGACGGCATGAACCTGGTTGCCAAGGAATATGTCGCCGCGCAAAATCCGGCCGATCCCGGCGTGCTGGTGCTGTCGAAATTCGCAGGCGCCGCCAACGAGCTCGACACCGCGCTGCTGGTCAATCCGCACGACATCGACGGCATGGCGCGCGCGATCTCGATCGCGGCCTCGATGCCGCTCACCGAGCGCAAGATGCGCTGGGAGGCGATGATGAAGAAGCTGCGCGGGCACACCATCCAGCAATGGTCCGCCGACTTCGTCGCGGAGCTGGAGCGGAGCCGGACCGAGAAGTCCACTGTTGCGCCATTGACCGCCCAATCCCCGCAGGCGCTGCGCTGGCTGAGGTCGGCGATTTCAGGTGTGCGGTTGATGTAGCTAGCGCTCCAAGTTGTCTTGATATCAGCGCCGCGATCTCGATCACCCTCTCCCCTTGCGGGAGAGAGGGTGGCTTCGCGAAGCGAAGCCGGGTGAGGGGTCTCTCTCCGCGAATCCATTGTCGCTCGAGCTTGCGGATGCAACCCTCATCCGGCGCTTCGCGCCAAGGGAAGACGCACCTCAATAACAATACGACACGCCGTCCAGGATCGCACACTGTCGCTTGTTGGGCGCGTTGGGATCGTCCATCGGTACCATGCCTTTGCCCTGGCCGACGAACACGCCCTGGCCGACATGGACAGATGATTTGTTGCCGATGATCACGCTCGGATGCGGCGAGGCGCTCGAGCGCGTGCCGTCCGGCCAGATGATGGCATCGCCCGCCAGTACCCCGCGCCGGCCGTCATCGCAGGTGACGTCGACGCCCTGGCGCGTGCACATCTGTGCTAGCGCCGGGGCTGAGATCATCGAGAGAGCGGATATAAAACCAAGGGCGGCGATGGCTCGGAAGCAGGTCATGGTGTCCCTTCTGATGTGTCTGAAGCAGGCTTCCGTGAATCGTCGCGCCAGAGCCCCCTCCGGTTCAGCCCCGGGGTCCTCATGATGCGCCCAAGGGCCGCAAATATTCCTTTTTAAATACAATATCTTAGGGATTTTTCAGTCGATCGGCTCACAGTCCCTTGCAAAATCAGCGGCGCCCCTTCAAGAGAAGGCGCTCCGGAGAGATGGCCGAGTGGCTTAAGGCGCACGCTTGGAAAGCGTGTGTGCGGGAAACCGTACCGTGGGTTCGAATCCCACTCTCTCCGCCACTACACTGTTCTCCTCAGTATCCGATTGTTCGAATCGACAGCAAAAACAACGAGTAGCGCGATAACCGGTGTTGCGGCTAGTCCCGCGATGTTACCCGTAGTCACCGCGCGAACCGTAGGTTTTGGCCGTGGGTTCGGAGGACGGATTTGGCGACGGAGAACACATGCCTGGCAAGCTCAAGTCGCTCGACGTCGAACGCGAAATTCGGCCCGGCAAATACCCTGACGGTGACGGTCTCTACCTGATCGTCGCGAGCGCCACGTCGAAGAATTGGAACTATCGGTACTGGAAGGACGGCAAGCAACGCTGGCTCGGCCTGGGGTCGGTCAAGGACGTATCACTGAAAGGTGCGCGCCTAGCTCGGGATGCGGCGCGGCTCCGAGTGAGGGGGGATCGCGGCACAGCCGGTGTCGACATCGTGCAAGAGAAGCGAGCGGCGCGCGAGGAAGCGAAAGCCGTAGAGATCAAGGTCACTCTGCCTACCTTCGAGCAGTGCGCCGAAATCTACATTCGGGAGCGCTGGCCAAACTGGAGCAAGAAGCATCGTGCTCAATGGCCGTCGTCGCTCAAACGCTACGCTTACCCGACGATTGGAAAACTCACCATCCCGGAGATCAAGCCCAGCCACATCTATGAATTGCTCCGGCCAATCTGGGTTGAGAAGCGAGAGACAGCTAATCGTGTGCGCGGACGGATCGAAACGATCATTGCGAAGAATGTCGATGTTGACGACAGCGATTTTCGGAATCCTGCTGAACTCACCAAACAACTGCGCGAGAAGCTTCCAAGGCGGCCGAAACGCGTCGTTCAGCATCATCCCGCGCTGCCCCACGCCGAAGCACCGCAGTTCATGATTGACCTGTCCGCAGCAAGCGGCATCGCGGCTTTGATGCTCCGCTTTCTGATCCTCACGGCCTGCCGTACCAACGAAGTGGTAGACGCCCGCTGGTCCGAGATCGACCGACCATCATCGATTTGGAAGATCCCCGGCGATCGCATGAAGATGAACCAGGACCATGTCGTACCACTTTCGGAACCTGCACTCGCGACCCTCGACAAGATGCGCGATGGTAGCCAGGGCGAACTGATCTTCGCGAACCCTGACGGTGGAACGTTCTCAGAGAATGCGATGCTCGCCGTACTGGATCGCCTCGGCTACAGTCACGTCACGGTGCACGGCTTCCGCTCGACGTTTGCAACATGGGCAGAGGAGTGCACGGACTATCCCGACGGCGTCCGCGAGGCAGCGCTTGCGCACAAGTACAAGTCCGAGACTACAGCAGCCTATCAGCGCGGGCAAAAGCTCGAGAAGCGACGGGTCCTCGTGAAGGATTGGGCGCAGTTCCTCGCAGGATCAAACGTCATCCACTTTGGCGAAGTGGGTTGATCGATCTTGGACAGCTCTCAACGTTAGTTCAAACGGAACCAATTCTCGGGCGTTGATACACTCTCTAAACCGGGCAAAATACGAAATCGCACGACCGGACATCCGAAAATGCGCATGGTCCCCTGAGTGCTTTGCGCCGAAAACCCGGTCTGGCATGTTGCGAAACATCAGGGAATAACAGGATGCTTCGTATGTCTCGCGCCATGCTCATCGCGCTGGAATCCCCGCTCGTAGCGTCGCCGAATCAGGCGATGAGGGCAATCCAGGTCTCGCGTAAAAAGCTGTACGAACTTATCAACACGGGCGAGTTGGAGAGTTATACCGAAGGCAAGTCGCGACGCATCACGGTCAAATCGATAAACGACTATATCGAGCGCCGATTGGCAGCAGAAGCGGTTCGGCGCGGCCGAGCTGCATCCCGTCGAAACAAGCAATAATGTCCTGAGCGCGACGCTTGGCTCGGCGGCTGCGAGCCGTTCGGCCAGCGTATCGGATGGGGCGACCCCTGACGGTTCACGATGAGCGCAGCTGCAGACGAGCAGCCGCTGCCCCAGTTAGACTACGAATCTGAGGGTCGAACGTTCGAATCGTTCCGGGCGCGCCATCTATCTTCTTCACATTTAATCGTTTTTTCAGAACGGTCCAAGACCGCCCCCAGACTAAAATTTGCGTTTAGTCTGCGGTTTGGTCTGGGGAAATTTTTCGCCATTCCGGATTGGAAGCGTGACCGCTCCCAATCCGCCTTTGTCTGCTTGGAGAGCCCAAACCGGGGCGGCGTCGGGCTGTCAAGGCCGAAGCCGCGAAGCGGGGGCGCGATAGCGCCAGCCTTTACGGCCTGACGCCGGTCCGGTTCACTGTCGTCGGCAGCAAGCGACCGCCTGCCTTATCGGACCGCATCGAACTCGCGCTTCGGTCGCCATGCGACGGGATCAGCAATCCAGCGGTTGATGTCGGACTCATGCCAGCCGCTCCCGTTGACGCTGATCCTGATCTGCGGCGGGAACGTGCCCTCAGCGATCTTGCGGTAGATGGTGGACCGGGACAGCCCGGTCCGGGCAAGAACGGTTCTGAGGCGGATGATACGTTCTGGTTCGCGCATAGCCGCGCTGCCTCCTGCTGCCTGTTTCTGACGGCTTCTGCGACCAGACGGGACAAACAGTTGCAGGCGGGCAAGAGGGTTGTTCGACCCGTCGTAGCGTGGCGTAGGGACGGCACCAGATGGATGGATCAAATTCCGATGCCCCGGCCTCTGCCGATGTCGAGGCCGTGAGTGAAAGCCAGTTCCTGGCCGAGTCGGCGAACTGATTCGAACGCGATACCGAGATCTTTCTTGCGGTTGGCGAGGATGGATTCCAGTTGCGGATCGCGTTCGAGGCTTTGCGCCATGTCGCCCATCGCCGAGCGCGTCGCCTTGTAGCCGGACATGTCGCCGGCCTGATACTGGCGCTGGCTGGTGTGATCCAGCTTCTGCCAGCGTTCCACGAAGCGGTCGGCGCGGCGGCTCGGATCGGTGCGCAGTTCGGTTTCGAGCTGGAGAGCGCGGATGGCGCGGTTGACCTGGCCGCCAGCCGCCTCGTGGACAAGTTCCGGGTTCTTCGTGTAGGCAGCTTCGGCGTCGTGCGAGCCATAGGGCCGCACCTCCTCGAAGACCTTGCGGGCCTCCTGCAATTCCTTCACCTGATCCGGGCTGGCCTTGCCGCCCCGCTCTTGCATATCGAAGATCGCATTCACGGCTCGGGCATGACGGATGAGAGCCTTCGTGCGGGCCTTACGCAACGCCCCTTCCGGGTCTTCCACCACCTTCCTTTCCGGCGCTTCGCGTTGCGGCCTCGGCGCGCTTTCCGTGCCCGGCACAGCTTCGGCAGACGGGCGCAGGCCATCGAACATGTTGCGCACCTTCTCGGGCACGACCCTGCGCACGATCTCGGCCACGCGCTCGCGGAAGGTGATCCCACGTCGTTCGGCATAGCTCTGAGCGGGATCGGCGCGTTCGTAGTCCGAGGCCATGTCCTTGGCGCGATCGCGCGACAGGGTGCGGACAAGCCGGTCCTGACTGACGAAATCGTCGCGGCCATAATGCAGGTCCACGCCGTCACGATGCCGCGACAGGGCGACATAGCTGCCATGGGCGTCCATGCCGGGCGTCGCCAGCACATGAGTGTGGTCCACCGTCATGCCCTGCGCCTTGTGGATCGTCGCTGCATAGCCATGGTCGATCCGGTTGTAATCCTCGAGGTCGAAGCGCACGGAGCGACCATCGTCGATCTGCACGGTCATGGATTGCGCGCTGACGTGCTCGATAGTCCCGAGCGTGCCGTTCTTCACGCCACGGCCCCGTTCGTTCTGCAGGAACATGACGCGGTCCCCGCAGGCAAAATTTCTCGCGCCACGTTCAACGGTCAGGCGCACGTCATCCCCCAGATCGCCTGCGGCCCGCATCCGCTCGCGCGCTGCCTCGTTGAGTGCGCGGACTTCGTCATTGGTGTGGGTGAGGATGATGCGGCTCTTATCCGGTGATGCCCGCCGGTCGCGATCCCAGCGCTCGATCAGATCGCCGCGCGCCTGCTCGCGTGCTTGGGCCTCATGCACCATGCCGTGGGAGCGATAGGCTTCCAGCGCATTGCCGGTTTTGCCATTGGCGAGATTCCGCGTGGCGTCGCGCTGCCAGTCTTCCCGCTGACGGCGCACCTCGCCGATTTTCGCACCGCCGTGTCGTTCGTGGATCGAACGGAAGGCCGCGCCTGCCTCGATGGATTGGAACTGCTTGATATCGCCGACCAGCACCACCTTGGCTCCCGCCTCTGCCGCATGGGACAGCACCCGCTCCAACTGGCGCGTGCCGACCATGCCCGCCTCGTCGATGACAAGAACATCGCGGGCCGTGAGCAGGTCGCGGCCCTGTTGCCAGCCATGCTCTATGCTGGCAATGGTGCGCGACGCAATGCCGGATCCGCTTTCGAGGTTTTCCGCCGCGATGCCGGAAAGCGCCACGCCTCGGACCTCGTAGCCTGCCGCTTCCCAGGCCTCCCGCGCTACGCCCAGCATCACGCTCTTGCCGGTCCCGGCATGGCCGACTACGGTCCCAAGATCGCACCCATCCGTGATATGCGCGAGCGCGTCGGCCTGCTCGCCCGACAGGGCAAGGCCTCGCGCTTCCGCACGCGCCAAAGCGGCTGCGCGGTCCGCGTCACGCACCTCGTGGTGCTCCCGTTCCGCCATCAGTTCCGTGGCACGATGCAGGCGCTGTTCCGCCTCGATCATCTCGCGGGTGGTGAACCGATCCTCGCCGCGAGCGTCCTTGCCGAGTTCGATCAGATCAGGCGCGCCGCGCATCGCGCCCATCACCTCGTTGAACTGGTCGAGCCCATCACTGTGACGATGCGCGAACTTCGCCATGTCGCGGCGCGTGAAGGTCGATTGCTGATGCGTGATCGCATCCAATGCCAGATCGGGATCTGCGATGATCCGCGCGCCATTACCGCGGGCGATCTCGCGGTGTATCTCGGCGCGGTCGGCGGCCTCGATCCCTTCGCCTTCGATACGCTTCGCCGGCGCGCCGATCTGGCTTTGCGGCTCAAACGCGATGCCCTGTGCTTCGAGGCTCCGATGGTCGATGCGCGCGTCGATGTCGAGTTCGGCCAGACGCTCATTGGCAACGTCGGCCCAGCGTTCGCGCCAGCGCTCCACCATCTCCGTGCGGTTCCACTCCCGCACCTTCCGGCCAAAACCGTTCTCGTCCACTGCGCGCATGGTCAGCATGACATGGGCATGGGGTTTGGGCATGCCGTCTTCGGCCATGTCCCAATGCACATTGAGATCGGCGATCATGCCCCGATCCACGAATTCGCCCCGAACGAAGTCGCGGGCGAGTTCGATCCCCTGAGCCTGGGTCATCTCGCGCGGGATGGCGAATTCGACCTCGCGGGCAAGCTGCGCGTCCTTCCTGATCTCGAAGGCTTCGACATCGTTCCAGAGCCGTTCGCGGTCACCCCATGCCTCCGGCGCATTTTCCGGCAGCATCACCTCGGAATGGATGACGCCGCGTTTGGTCGAAAAGTCGTGGCCTCGGCCGAGCCGCTCGTCGCGCAGCCGCGAGGCGGAGCGGTAGGCGGCTGACGCCAACGCGCTGGAGCCGGACTTGCGGCCAATGACCTTGACGTGAAGATGATAGATCGCCATCACGATCCAAGCATAGGCACGTCAAAGCGCACGTCGGAACGACGTATAAGCGCGCCCTCCCTCGAAAAATTCTCGGGCGGGACTATCCCGTCCCAGACCGTCCCGGCTGCCTTACAGCATTCTGCGGGCTCCTCAACTATCATCGCGCATAGACAGCTTTGGAGGATAGGATGCGCAAGCCAAGGGACTTTGACGCGGAACTGAAGGCGCTCGACGACAAGGCGCGCGGGCTGAAAACCCGCAAGGTGCAGCAGCTCGGCGAACTGGTCATCGCCACGGGGGCTGACACACTCAGCGCCAATGAACTGGCGGGTGCGCTGATCGTGCTGGCCGAGACAAAAGAGGCCGGAAAGAGGGAGGCATGGGCCAGGCGCGGGGCCGCGTTCTTTCAAAGTCGGCCGCGGCGATCTGCACCGGCAACTGACCGCGACACGGACGGCGCTCCGGCGCAACCGGGCGGCGCGCAACCGCCATCGGGCCGCAAGGGCGCGACATGACATGCGCACATGGCAGGTCGAGCGCCGCAAGCGGACGCGGCGCCTGATCGAACTCGGCGGCCTTGTCGTGAAAGCCGGACTCGTCAACCTTACTGGCGATGATCGCACCACGATCCTCGGCGCGCTAATCTGGATCGCCGAGAAACTCAAGGGCGATCAGCGCGAACAGGCCCGCACGCTCTGGGCCGCAAAGGGAAAGCAGGCGTTCGAGATAGATCCGGCAACGCAGATACGCACAGATCGTTGATGCGCGGGCATTGTGTCGTGCGGCTCCGCGGATTTCTTGCCTCCGAAGGACCACCAGAGCTCGGCTTCGCTGGCCTTCTGCGTTTGTGTTGTTTCGGCACGCGACGCGCCACGAACTTCCGGTAGCCGAGCCGCTTCATCAGCACGACCCAGGCGCGCGCGATGTGCTCGGGATCCCAGCCGGTCGTGGTCGGTTTCACTATCGAAGCCTTGTGCGAAATATGGTTTACGCCCTCGATCATTGAATCCGCGCGCCTCCGCCACACCCGTCAACTTACCTCCACCTAGTTGGCAGCTTCCCGTATCAGCAGCGAGAGATCCGCGATGGGAAATGCCTGATACGAGCAAATCGGACAGGGTCAGGGAGTTGCCGGCAACCAACATTGAACCGAAGTCGCTTCTTCACGCGGGAGCCATGAGATTTCGTCGATGGCCCCAAACACTCGGTAGCACCGGCAGAGCGGCGCCTTCAGCATACCCTTGCCGCCTCGCAATTGCCTTGATCTTCGCTCCATGGCACGGCGGCGGCTGACCCGTGGCGCGGCGCTGGATCGAAGGCGTAGCCATCACCCTGCGCTCGTGCATCAGACCAGCTCATGCTCTTCCGGGCGACAATCGAGGGCTTGGCGAATGTGGCGGCGGGCTGGACGGCAAGCGCGATGGCGCTGGTCGCCAATGTTGAGAGGGAGAGACAGTGCGTCTTGATATGCGAATGTTCGTCCTAGGTCTCCTTGTGTCAGGATCGGGGCGAACGACGAACCACCGCTCGCCCCCCGACAACGATTGGCAATTCTTGCGGCTCAACAGCCGCGGCAGATGATCAGCTTGCGATCGATCTCTTCGTCCAACCGGCGCAGATCCAGATCAAGAGGGGACAAATCCGTGGTCTCGGGAACGTCGCTTGGCCGCGGCTGCCGGTGACCGACGGGAGCCCGGCCCACGCTGGCCAATCTTGCCGAAACGTCATCATGGCCGGACGAGCTGGTTGCGAGGCTATGGACGGCGATCGTCGTACTTCCGCCGGCGACGCCGGGCGCTGAGCCGAACAGAAACGAGGCGGCGACGACGCTGAGACCAAGTCGTTTGGACATATCATTCTCCTATCGCTGTCGTGTTGAGTCGTTCTCGGATGAACGATCCCGATGCGATGGATAGGAGGAGTGGGCTACATGATGACTTCGCGTACACGATATCGCATTACCGGTGAAACAACCGGATGGCCCTGGGCCGTCAGCAACTGCTACTGCGCGGATGCTATCCGCCTGAATTTTTCGCCGGCGGGCGACGTCGCGAGACATCGCGACAGTGCCCCGGCAAGCTCGGCAGACATGAGCCGTCGGCGGAAATGGCCCTTGGAGAGGCGGGAACGCCTCTTTTACGCGAGGGAACGCTTCCAGGCTGCGGGCGAATTGTCAGCCACTTCAGCAAGCTGTACGGCAGAAGGCTAGCGGCCGGAGCCCGCTGGCGTGAATTGGATTGCTGCGACGGGATGCGAGACAGCGGTTAACGAAATCTCAGCCTTGGAACCTCTGCCTGTGCTGCGCGTTGCGTGCAAAAGTCCGGCTTTAACATTCGGCAACGGCTAAGGCCCTCCGCGCAGCGGGACCAGCGGATCATTTCAATCCTGCTGAGGCTTAAGACCCAAACGAGCGTCTTTTTTCTTTGAACTAAGAGAAACGGGGTTAACCGACCAGGACTCGCAAAGGTAGCTTGGCGGTACATTTCGCACCTGCCTATGTTGTCCTCGTTCCGAATAGACCCGCACTATTCAAAGGAAGCGCACCATGGCTAAGCTGTGTGATATCTGCGGTGTCCGTCCGGCAAGTGTGCGCGCCCGGGTAACGACCGGCGACGGGCAAAGCCAGACACTCGACCTGTGCGAGATCGACTATCGCCGCTTGGCGCGGCAGCAGCGTCCGAGCTCTCGCTTGGAGTCGTTGTTCGGGGGACGCGGGAGCCTGCTCGACGACTTCTTCGGCGATGACTTCTTTGGCGGGACCCCGTTCGGCGATCGAGCGGGGCCGACCGGCCAGTCCATCCCGATCGGATCGAGCCGCGGGCGTCGGACCGGCGATGCAGAGGAGCGCCTGAGCGAACACGCCAAGGAGCTGTTGCAGGTGGCGGCGCGCCGCGCCGTCGACTTCGGACGGCGGGAGGTTGACACTGAACATCTGCTTTTGGCACTCAGCGAGAGCGACGTCGTCCGCACGGTGCTCGGCCAATTCAATATCTCCGTCGACGAACTGCGCCGACAGGTCGAACTGGACGCGCCGCGCGGCGACACCAAGCCAGACGAAAGCGCCGAAATCGGTGTCACGCCGCGCCTGAAGAGCGTTCTCGGTCACGCTTTCAACGCCTCCCACGATCTCGGCCATTCCTATGTCGGCCCCGAGCACTTCCTGATCGGCCTCGCCGAGGAGGAGGAAGGCATTGCCGGCGAAGTGCTGCGCCGCTACGGGCTCACGCCGCAGGCGATCAGGCAGCAAATCGTCAAGGTAGTCGGGCGTGGAGCCGAGACAGGTCAGGTCGAAACGCCCACCAATACGCCGACCCTCGACAAATACTCCCGCGATCTGACGAAGCTCGCGCGTGAAGGAAAGCTCGACCCCGTGATCGGGCGCGCCCACGAGATCGAGACCACAATCGAGGTGCTCGCGCGGCGCAAGAAGAACAACCCCGTGCTGATCGGCGAGCCCGGCGTCGGGAAAACGGCAATCGTCGAGGGGCTGGCACAGCGCATCGTTGCGGGAGAAGTGCCGGAGTCGCTGCGAGACAAGCGTCTTGTGGAACTGAGCATCAATTCCCTGGTGGCGGGCTCGAAATACCGCGGCGAATTCGAGGAACGCGTTCAGCAGGTGCTCAAGGAGGTGACGGAGCGTCAGGACCAGCAGATCCTGTTCATCGACGAGATTCACACCATAGTCGGGGCCGGCCAGGGTGGCGGCGAAGGCGGGCTCGATGTCGCCAATGTGTTCAAGCCGGCGCTTGCGCGGGGCGAGCTCAATCTCATTGGCGCCACCACGTTGAACGAATATCAGAAGCATGTTGAGAAGGATGCCGCACTGGAACGCCGGTTCCAGCCCATCTTTGTCCCGGAACCAAGTGTTGCGCAGACCATCATGATCCTGCGCGGCCTGCGCGACACGCTGGAGGCGCATCACAAGGTGACTATCACGGACGAAGCGATCATCGCGGCCGCGGAACTCTCGGATCGCTACGTCACCGGCCGTTTCTTGCCCGACAAGGCGATCGATCTGATCGACCAGTCCGCCGCACGGGTGAAGATCTCCGCGACCGCGCGGCCGGTCGACGTACAGGAACTGGAGGCGGAAACGCGGCAGCTCAAGCGTGAGCAGGACTACGCCACCTCGCGCAAGCAGTTCGACCGCGCCGCCGAGATTCAGAGACAGCACGAGGCCAAGAGCAATGAATTGCAGCAGGCGAACGAGCGTTGGCGCCGCAGCCGGGGCTCCGGAACCGCCGAGGTGCGCAGCGAGCATATCGCGCAGGTGGTCTCCAAGCTCACCGGCATTCCTGTCAGCGAGCTGACAACCGAGGAACGCGAGCGACTGGTCAAGCTCGAGGAGCGGCTGCACCAGCGTGTGATCGGCCAGGACGAGGCGGTCAAAGCCGTGAGCGACGCCGTGCGGCTCGCCCGCGCAGGCTTGCGCGAGGGTCGCCGGCCGATCGCCACCTTCCTGTTCCTGGGTCCGACGGGTGTCGGCAAGACCGAACTCGCCAAGGCACTGGCGGAGGCGGTGTATGGCGACGAGGATGCCATCGTGCGGCTCGACATGTCGGAATACATGGAGCGGCACACCGTCGCCCGGCTGATTGGCGCTCCGCCGGGCTATGTGGGCTATGAGGAAGGCGGGCAGCTCACCGAACGCGTGCGCCGGCGGCCCTACAGCGTGGTGCTTCTCGACGAAATCGAGAAGGCCCATCCGGATGTCTACAATGCTCTCTTGCAGGTATTCGATGATGGCCGGCTGACCGATGGCAAAGGCCGCGTCGTCGACTTCACCAATACGATCATCATCGCGACGAGCAATCTCGGTGCCGAGATCATCCAGCGGCAGCTGCGCATGGGAGAGAGGGACGCGGACGACCAGGCGAAGCTGCGGCGCGAGCTGATGGATATCTTGCGCGGGCATTTCCGGCCGGAGTTCCTCAACCGCATCGACGAGATCATTGTCTTCCATGCGCTCGATCGCGAACAGATCCGCAGCATCGTCGATCTGCAGCTTGAGCGCGTGAAGCGGACCGCGCACGGGCAGGGCGTCACGCTTGAGATCGATGACTCGCTGATCGAGCACGTTGCCGCCGCGGGCTTCCGACCGGAGTATGGCGCCCGCGAATTGCGTCGGCTAATCCGCTCCGAACTGGAAACCGAGCTGGCCCGTGCGCTGCTCGCCAACGATGTGCACGAGGGTGACACGGTCCTGGCACGGTGGGACGGTATTCGGCAGGCGGTTGTGCTGGAGCGACGTGCGACGTCGGAGCGGGGCAAGGCGGCCGCTTGAGCGACAGCGTGCCCAGAGCTTGGAAGGGAACGACCTATGGACGTTCAGTTGGGATCTCGGAGACGAGCCGATCTCGAACGCACCGACCAACCCGCTCGCGAGGATGACGAGACCAGGCGAGGGGACGATCGGCGGACGGAACAGAAAGAGATCCCGACGCTTGATTCGGTCGAAGAGGCGAGCATCGAATCCCTTCCGGCGAGCGATCCTCCGGCCTGGACCGGCGTGATCGTTCGCTGAAGGGCGGAGGTCAGCCCGCTCTTGCGCGGCAGCGCAGCCACATGCCGATCCCCGTGCGAGTACCCTCAGTCTCGCAGTCTCGCTTCAAGGTTGTTAAGCAAGAGCCGATCGCGGAGATCGACGACCGGACACCGATTCTGGCTGATCTCGGACGCAAAGCGACCGCGCAAGTGAAGCAAGCCGCACGGGTTCCGAAGATGGCCAAGGACCCTGGCTCCCCGTCGATAGGAAGATGCCAAGGGAGATGCTCAAGATGATGGGCCGGCGCCGAGTCGTCACTCGTCGTCTTGGAGCATGAAGGGAGAGGAGGCACCCAATGTCGCTGAGAGAGGTGTTCGCTGCCGCGCGTGCGGAATGGACATTGATGACATTTTATCAGAGGTTTGAGCACCTCGTGATCCTCGTGCTGACGGGGCTGATCGCCATTGTCGTCGTGTTTGCGGTGTGGAATTTGACGCTGAAGATTCTGACCAGCATCCTGTTGGCGAGTTCGTTCGATCCGACCGACTATGCGATTTTCCAGGCGATATTCGGAACGATCCTCACGGTCATCATTGCCCTGGAATTCAAGCGATCGCTATTGGTCGTGGCGGAACGACGCGAGGGTGTTGTGCAAGTCCGCACCGTCATTCTCATTGCTCTTCTGGCCATCGTCCGAAAAATGATTATTATCGATCTCGCGAGCACTGATGCGACGCAGCTCTTTGCTCTTGCTGTATCGATTCTGGCACTCGGTGGCGTCTATTGGCTTGTCCGAGATCAGGACAGACGCGAAGATATTTATCAGCGAGAACGCAATCCCCCTTTGCCTCCACGCGCGCAAGGCTAATGGAGGAGCATCTGGGCGAAGGGAAGCTACAAGCTTGGTCGTATCGGGCAGCCATCTGCAAGACGACCCCCAGCCTCTCCGACGCCCGCCGTTTGCGTCACGATCGAGATGAGATTATCCCGTGTTGGGCGAAGCCCAGAGGGGCACGTCCATCAAGATCGGAGGGAGAAGGGCGACCTTGTCCATTGTTGTTAGAGTTCGGTCCGGCAGATGCGGGAGCCGGGTAGGGGCGTGCGCTTGCCATCCTGGCTAGCGTTGTCGTCGTGACGGGGTGATCCGCGCCGAGCGGTTGATGCGGAAGCAAGAGCTCTGACTTATGGGCCTTTGCCAGAAGGCGACGCCCTTCAATGAAGCCTTCGCGCGATTCAACCTGGCCGCCTGCATCAAGACGGACCTTTCTATCCAGGGCCATGACGTTGGCGATCCCGTGCCGCCGCAGGCGCCGCTGACGCCAGAGCAGCGCAAGGTGGTCGAAGCCGTGCTGCGCGACGCGGACTAGGCTCACACTGCCCGCAAGGTCTCCTTCGGCGTTTCGCGGATCAGCGAATCGAGATCGCTCTGCTCAAGCGTCTCCTTCTCGAGTAGCTTCTTCGCGGCCCGATCGAGAATCGCGCGCCGCGCGTTCAGGATGCCCTGGGTGCGTTGGAACACTCGCTCAACGATCGCACGCACCTCTTGGTCGACGGCTGCCGCGGTCGCTTCCGCATAGTCGCGCTCGCGCACGGGATAGGCCCGGTCGGCGCTGGCCAGCAAGCTGCCGGGCTCGTGATCATAGGCGACGCTGCCGAGCTTTTCCGACATGCCGTAGCGCGTTACCATGCTGCGCGCGATGTCAGTGACGCGGCGGAGGTCGTCTGCGGCACCGGTCGAGAGATGGCCGAATACGATCAATTCGGCCGCGCGGCCGCCAAGCAGCACCGCCATCTTGTTCTCCAGCTCCTCTTTGGTCATCAGGAAACGGTCCTCGATCGGGCGCTGGATGGTGTAGCCGAGCGCGCCGACGCCGCGCGGAATGATCGACACCTTGTGCACGGGATCGACGCCCGGCAGTGACAGCGCCACCAGCGCATGCCCCATCTCGTGATGGGCCACGATCTCACGCTCCCTGGCATTGAGCAGGCGGTTGCGCTTTTCCAGTCCCGCGACGATGCGTTCCACCGCGTTGCTGAAATCGGTCATTGCGACCGCCTCGGCGCCGCGTCGGGTCGCCAGCAGCGCCGCTTCGTTGACGAGGTTGGCAAGGTCGGCTCCGGTAAACCCGGGCGTCAGAGATGCGACCGCTTCGGCATCGACGTCCGGGGCCAGCTGCACCTTCTTCATGTGCACCTTGAGGATTTCGATGCGCCCCTTCTTGTCGGGTCGGTCGACCAGCACCTGACGGTCGAAGCGGCCGGCGCGCAACAGCGCGGGATCCAGGATTTCCGGCCGGTTCGTGGCCGCGAGAATGACGAGGCCGGAGCGCGAGTCGAAGCCGTCGAGTTCGACTAGCAGTTGATTGAGCGTCTGCTCCTTCTCGTCGTGTCCGCCGGCGAAGGGGCCTATGCCGCGCGCGCGGCCAAGCGCGTCGAGTTCGTCGATGAAGATGATGGCGGGGGCTTTTTCGCGTGCCTGCTGAAACAGGTCGCGCACCCTTGCCGCGCCTACGCCCACGAACATCTCGACGAATTCCGACCCGGAGATCGAGAAGAACGGAACCTTGGCCTGGCCGGCGACGGCCTTGGCCAGCAGGGTCTTGCCGGTTCCTGGCGGTCCCACCAGCAGCACGCCCTTCGGCATCCGTCCGCCAAGCCGGCCATACTCCTTTGGACTCTTGAGGAAGTCGACGATTTCGCGCAGTTCGTCCTTCGCCTCATCGACGCCGGCAACGTCGGCGAAGGTCACGCCCGTATCTGACTCGACATAGATCTTGGCCTTGCTCTTGCCGATCGCCATCAACCCGCCGCCAAGCCCCTGACCCTCGGCGACGCGCGTGCCGATGTACCACCACAGCCCGAAGAACAGGAGCACGGGCATCACCCAGGACAGCAAATCGCGCAGGAACGTGCTCTCGAGCTGGCCGGTGAATCGGACGCCGTACTTTTCGAGTTCGCCGGCGAATTCTGGGTCGACCCGCGTGGTGACGAATTGCTTCTGACCGCCTGGTAGCGGCTCCTTCAGCGTGCCTTGCAGGAAGCGATCGGAGACGCCGACGCTTTCAATCTTGCTCTCGCGCAGCAGCTGCTTGAACTGGCTGTAGGGGATCGGCGCCACCTGGCTTGCCGTGGCGACGATGTACTGGATCAGGAGAATGCCGAGCAGGGCGGCGATCGTGTAGCCGATGTTGAAGCGGGTTTTGCTGGTCATCTCAAAACACTCCGGCCAACATTCACGCCGCCTCTCGCGATCGAGGCGGCGTGGTTGCCTCGCGATGCGCGGCTGTGTCGATGGGGCGCTTGGCAGGATCGTGTGGGATCGCCCGAAGTTCTGGATTCCGCCCGGGTGATCCCAGCACGGTATAGGACAGGCCCTGCCGGCGGGCGTAGGCGATCGCCGATTTCGCCGACGGAAACGAGAGTTCGACCTGCGCCAGGGGATCGTCATCCTCGGTCCAGCCCATCAGGGGTTCGATCCGCAGCGGCGAGCGGCGCTCGAATCGCAGCTTCCACTCCTGCCGGCGCAAAGGGGCCGAGGTCATCGGCGAACGAGCCGGTCGGTAGATCAGCGCGTGCGCGTCGCGGGGAAAAATCGATCGGGTGACGGGCCGGGCCGCGTCATGCGACAGCGAGGTTGAGTTCAGAAAGGCTGAATGAAGCACGTTCATCGGAGCCTCCGTCGGGTAAAAGGCGGCGGGCGGGAGCAGCGGGCTGCTCCCGCCCAACCAGCCTTAGTTGCTCTTGATCGCAATCTTCTTCACTTTTTCCTTTGCTGTCGGCGACTTCGGAAGCTTGACCGTCAGAACGCCGTTGTGGAACGACGCGTCAACCTTGTCAGTCTCGATTTCGTCGACAGGGATGCGCCGCTCGAAACGCCCGTAATAGCGTTCGCTGAAGCGACGCTCCTTGTCTTCGGTCTCGCTCTTCTTCTCGCCGCTGATGGTCAGCATGCCGTTGGCGAGTTCGACCACGACGTCCTTCTGCTCGAGACCGGGAAGCTCGGCCGTCACCTTGACTTCCTTGTCGGTCTCGCTCACCTCGACATTCGGCCAGCCCATTGCGTGAGCCGATCCGAACGGGGCGACATCGAAGGACCGAAATGCGTCATCGAAGAGCCGGTTCATTTCGCGGTGCAGTGACAGGAAAGGGTTGCCCTCACCGCGGTAGGAGCCCAACTCACGAGAGCCGTTGTTCCACGGCATGAGATCGCGAAGTGCCATTGTCATACTCCTTTCATTTCTTCTTGACTGTTCCATTCCCAAGGCACGCCAAGCCGCGCGCGGCATCGGCCGACGGCTGCGCTGCCGCAGCTTGACGAGCCAGTCGTCAGGCCGCGCTCTTCTCGATCTTCCGGTTGTCGTTGCCGGCAACGTCGATCGCGATGCGACGCGGTTTCATCGCTTCCGGCAGCTCCCGCACCAGGACGATCCTGAGCATGCCGTTCTCGAAATGCGCATCCTTCACCTGGACGAATTCGGCCAGGTTGAACACGCGGCGGAACGGCCGCAGCGAGATGCCCTGATAAAGATAGTCGTGATCAACCTTGTCGGCCTTGCGGCCTTCCACCGTGAGCATGTTCCGCTCGGCGGTGACGGTGATCTCATCAGGAGCGAAGCCGGCCAGTGCCAGCGAGATTTCGTAACTGTCCTCGCCGGTGCCCTTGATGTCATACAGCGGATAGCTATCGCTGTCGTTCATCGCGCCGTTGACCAGGTCGAAACGGCGGTCGAACCCGACGGTCGAGCGCCAGAGCGGATTTAGATCATAGCTTCTCATAGCCACATCCTCCTTTGAGCAACATGGATACAAGTACCATCGGGAAGTTCCCGTTGGCGTTGGCCGGACCCGTATGGCATCCGACACCACGTCACCGTGGCGAGAGATGAATTAGAAAGATCGGATTTGGTTTCAAGGGGGTTAAGTGTATTGCGCGGACCTAAATCCACGCTGCGCGTTGGGTAAGGAAAGGAAACCCGGCGCCAACGCAGTATTTGATCCCGTGGATCGGAAACCTTCCATCCATTGCCGCTTTTTTTGCGTTTTTTGCGCAGCCAAGGCCACCGCGAGGCGCCCCCATGCGCGAAGACCTCGATCTCGCCCTTGAACAGACATTCCCGGCAAGCGATCCACCGTCTTCATGGCCGGAGCCGCCATAGCCGACAGCCCGCACCGCCGATCCGAGGAGCGGCAAGCGCCGCTTGAACGCCTGCCCGCTCAACGGAGGCGGGCCAACAAGCGAGCGCCCATGAACCGCCGCCGCCTCCTGCTGGCGCTGACGTTGGTTGCGGCTGCGCTGCTGACGGTGACCGCGTCGAACATCCACACTACACGACATCGAATAGAGCGGCACACATAACGACGCTGCTCGATGCTCGCCGAGCAACGCGCAATCCGTGATGCTGGAGCCCAACTAGCCTAGCTGTTTCCTCTCATAACACTGGCTGTTTCCTCAGGCCCTGCCGATCGCTTCGTCCCGATCCAGGTTCTAGGGCCTATGGCAGCCTCGCACGTCGCTCATTCCAATGCGGCCGGCCCACACTAGCGGAGCACCACCACAAAATGCTCTATGAGGCTGCCATAATGTCGCGGGTCCGTCGCCCAGCACTTCTGCTTTCAATGGTAGGCGACGGACGTGCGTCACACTCCAACTAAACCGCCGCACGCCCTTAGATGGTGCCGATCATTCAGCAAAAACAGATGCCCGAATCTCCACCAATGAACGCTCGGACAGACCGAGCGCTTTGAACTGTTCGGACAACGCTTGATTCAGCTCTGCATCCGTCATTCGCGCGAATTCTCCGGACTGGTCAATCTCATGTCGGTGTACAAGAAGTCCCGCAATCTTCGCGGCCAGCTTCAACCCACTTATGGCAGCATCCAAATTGGGCTTAAAGGTCCCGGTCGGATCGCCACTCCGGTCACATACGGGGAGCCCGCGGATCGACAAATCAATTACATGCTTCAGCCGGACAATGATCCACTCGTCCGTAAGAGCAGCTCGCGTTATTCCGATTTCTCGTGCCTTGGCCTCGCTGTTGGCGCGCTCGCTTATGATCTCTCGAACTCGTGCTTCGATGGATGGATTCCTGCAGAGCCTACTCGCATTCGCTGGTTTATAGACGTAACCGGCCGCCTGGTAGGCCTCCGCTTGGCTCCTCCCTGAAGCAAGCGCGTTGGCGATAATTTCGTGCTTCGGTTTCGACAGTATGGGCATCGGGCGTCTCGTTGTCCTTATCCACCCTTATCACGAAATCATCTGATCCATGTCCTCCCGTTCCTCGTGAGACACGAGGTCGGGTCCAGCACCAACACCGGACAAGCGGGCTTTTTGTATTTCGAACTTTGTGCGGTCGCCGGGCGAACCGATGTAGAGTTTTGATCGCCCGCACCCAGGCGGCGAATACGATCGCTCAGGGATTTGATTGCCAGGGAATCCTTCTCACATTACATTGACGGCAGCCATTACGGTACTGGGTTGAGCACGGATGATCGGGTGATCACGCGCGTTACACAAAAACTCGAAAGCACCCGCTGACGACGCGAGCGCGAGTGGGACAGAAGAAGGACTCGCCGAGGCGATGCGTTTTGCTATCCTCGCAGGCCTGCTGCCGATCGGACTGCGCGCGGCTGCGCGGGACGCGATGGCGGGCTTGACGCTCGCCTCAATGAACATCCCTCAGGTTCTCGGCTACACCCGCATCGCAGGAACGCCGGTGGTCACCGGTCTCTATACAGTTCTGCTGCCGCTGGCCGCCTTTGCCATCTTCGGCTCCTCGCGTCATCTCGTCGTGGCGGCCGACTCCGCCACCGCGGCGATATTTTCGAGTTCACTTTCGCGCATGGCGCCGCTTGCTAGCGAAAAATACATGGCGCTGGTCGGCATGCTGACACTTCTCACCGCGGGTTTGCTGCTGCTCGCGCGCGTCTTCAAGCTGGGTTTTCTTGCCGATTTTCTATCGCGTACGGCGCTCGTCGGGTTCCTGACTGGCGTCGGCATTCAGGTCGGTATTGCGATGCTCGGCGACATGCTTGGCCTCGCGGTCCATTCCCACCGCACTCTTCTCCAACTCGAGGAGATCGCGCTCGGATTGCAGAATCTCAATGGGCTTACGCTAGGCTTGTCGGTCTTGGTTGTAACGGCGATCCTGGTGGGACGCCAGTTGTCCCCCCACTTACCGATCCCACTCATCGTGGTGATCGGAATGATTGCCGCGAGCGCATGGTTTCGTCTCGCCGAACGAGGTGTCACGGTCATCGGCCCAGTTCCGGGCGGCCTGCCGTCGCTCAGATGGCCGGACGTGAGCTGGCGCGAAACTCTTGATATTCTTCCGGTTGCGATCTCGTGCTTCGTGATGATCATCGCGCAGAGCGCAGCAACATCGCGCGTTTACGGGCTTTTGCACAAAGAGCGCGTCGACGAGGACGCAGACATCCTGGGACTGGCGGCCGCAAATGCAGGCGCGGCACTCAGCGGTGCCTTCGTCGTCAACGGCAGTCCGACCCAGACAGCCATGGCAGACAGGGCGGGTGCGCGAAGCCAAGTGGCACAAGTCGTGTTCGCAGCCATCGTCGTCATCGTGCTGCTGTTCCTGACTGGACCTCTGCAATACTTGCCCCACTGCGTGCTGGCGAGCATTGTGTTCACGATCGCGGCCGGTATGATCGATGTGCAAAGCCTTAGCACTATCTGGCGCGAAAGCCGCGGCGAATTCCTTCTCGCCTTGTGCACCGCGGCGGCCGTGCCGGGAATCGGCGTCGAACAGGGCATCCTCCTAGCCATCGCACTCTCGCTCGTCCGGCACGTTCGGCACAGCTACCGCCCTCACAGGATGGTGCTGGTGCCGAACGCGGCAGGCCGCTGGACCCCGATGCCGGCTCGGCCCGGAATTGACACCGAGCCGGGTCTCATCGTCTACCGATTCGGCGCCGACCTGTTCTACGCCAACGCCGATCGGTTCGCCGACGACGTCCGCACCCTTATCGACTGCGCTCCCGCACCTGTGCGGTGGTTTGTCGTCGATGCTGGGGCAGTGACCAACGTCGATTATTCGGCCGCCCGGACCGTGCGAGATCTCGTCAGCGAACTGGCAGCAAAAAACCTTCGCGTGGCGTTCGGGCGCGTCGCCCCAGCCCTGCACTCAGATCTCAAGAGACACGGCGTAAGCGCGGCGCTCGGCGATGGGCGCATTTTCGAGACGCTTCACGAAGCCCTCGATGTCGTGCGCGTCGAAAACGCAAAGGGCAGAGCGATTGAGGCCGAACGAACAAAGTCGGCGTCACCGTAATCCTCTTCGCAATCTCTCGATCGTGCCCGAAGCTAGGCTGATGTTCGGCAGCGATTGGCAGCTCGCCAATTTGCACGGCCGGCAAAAAGGCCACCCGCATACCGAGGGATCCGCCATGATGTTGGACCTACGCCATCTATGTATCATTTGGGTCGATTCCGTTGAAAAAGGCGGCAGTAGTCCCGATGTATTGGCGCCAGCGCCGATGGGGCCAAACGGCCGTTATGCGGGTTTGAGGGATTGCATCGGGATCAGCTTGGCCATCTTGCGAAGGTTCTGGGCGGTGGCTGCGAGGGTGAACTCATCACGAGCACCGTTTGGACCTCGTAAACGTAGACGGTCGAGCTTGAGAATGCGCTTGAGGTGCGCGAACAGCATCTCGATCTTTTTGCGGAGCCGACGCGAGGTGCCTCCTTCCCACGACCTTGCGATCTGGCGGGCCATGTCGCGAGCGCCCTCATAGATTGAGCGCGGCACCCTCCGTGAGGGCTGCTTGGGGCAACACCGGGACTTCAGTGCGCACCGATCGCAATCGCGCTTGCTGGCCATGTAAAGCATCGTGGCGCCATCGTTCACCAGCG
Organism: Bradyrhizobium sp. UFLA05-153; assembly: GCF_054185185.1. Taxonomy (NCBI): domain Bacteria; kingdom Pseudomonadati; phylum Pseudomonadota; class Alphaproteobacteria; order Hyphomicrobiales; family Nitrobacteraceae; genus Bradyrhizobium; species Bradyrhizobium sp. UFLA05-153. The sequence continues at coordinate 32,697 of NZ_JBBIAM010000010.1, read as the reverse complement.
CTCCGGTCGTGGTGAGTACCTTGCCGCCAGGACAGCGATACACGTCACCTGCGTGGTCATAGGTGAAGTCCTCGCGCGAGAATATCCCGTCTGTGCGGACCGACTTGTCGAACACTGTGACGTGTGGCTCGATGCCGTGCTCGTAGACCAACCATCCGAGCATCTCGGCCGAGCCATAGCCGCTGTCGCCGAGGAGCCGGCTCGGATAGAGATCGAACCGGTCGAGCGAGCGCTCAATCATGCGCTTGGCGGCCAACACCTCCGCCTGTCGGATTGCCGTGGTTGCCTCGACATCGACGATGATCGCGTTCTCGACGTCGACCAGGTAATTCGTCGAGTAGGCGAAGAAGGCTTGGCCGCCGTGCGCTCCCGTCCAGCGCGCCGCTGGGTCGGAGGGCGACACGAACTTCGGCGTGACCTCGGTCGCTGCTCCGAAAGCGGCATCGTCGAGGACGGCCAGATACTCATCGATCGCTCGGCCGGCGGCCTCCGGTGGAAGACCCTTGTCGCCTTCGATCCCCTTCTGCCGATTGGCATCGGCCTTGATCAAGCTCGCATCGACTGCAAATCCTTCACCACCGACAAGTCGCTCCTCGATGCAGCGGCGCAAGACGCTCTCTAACACTCGACGGAAGAGATCGCTCTCCCGGAAGCGACCATGCCTGTTCTTGGAAAAAGTCGAGTGATCCGGCACCGAACCGTCCAGACCGAGCCGGTAGAACCACCGGTAGGCCAAATTGAGGTGGACCTCATCGCACAGGCGCCGCTCCGATCTGATGCCGCAGCAGTAACCGATCAGGAGCATCCGGATCATGAGCTCCGGATCGATCGAAGGCCGACCGATGCTACTGTAGAAAGGCGCTAGGCCCCGCCGGACCTCTTCGAGGTCGACAAACCTGTCGATCGACCGTAGCAGATGGTCGGCGGGAATATGCTTATCGAGCGAGAACTCATAGAACAACGCAGCCTGTTCGACTTGCCGATGCCCCATCATGATCTTCAGTCCTGCCAACTAAGCAGACTGAATCACTGGTATCTCTGAGTCGCAACAACCGCCTTTTTCAACAGAATCGGTCAAACTGAGAAGAACTCAGCCCGAGCAAATGTTTTCCGCTTTGCCCTCGAACGCGGACATTCTTTGTGGCGATCAGGATGTCGCCGAAGGGCCATGACCGGAAGTGGCGCCTTTATTCGATCAGTTGGTCGGCGCGCTGGAGGAAGGACTCTGAGATCGTCAGGCCGATCGCCCTGGCGGTCTTGAGATTTATCACCAGCGCGAATTTGGTCGGCTGCTGGATAGCAAGATCGGACGGCTTGGCACCCTTCAAGATCTTGTCCACGTAGCTCGCGGCACGCCTTTCGAGATCAGGATAATTCACGTCATAGGCCATCAGGCCACCGGCATCAGTGACTTGGATCGAATAAGGATACATCGACGGCAATCTGCGGCGGATCGCGAGTTCGTTCACTCGTGCGCGTAGAGCAACGAATATGCTCTCGGCCGTCGTGAGGAGTCCTTCAGCATGCTCCGCGGCTCCAGCGTCGAACGCGGCCGAAAGGTCATCAGCACTCTTGATATCCTGGATTTGTAGCGCCACACCCATTGATGGGGCCGCCTTGTTCAGTGCTTTCACCTGTAGCGGCGCAATCGGGTCTGCGAGGTAAGTCAGCACGAGCAACCGCGAGATTCCGGGCACGGCCTCCTTCAACAGCTCAAGACGCTTGACCGCAAGCTCGGGGACCATCATCGACATCCCGGTGACATTTCCCCCTGGTCGGGCGAGGCTGCCTACGAGCCCCGTTCCGACAGGGTCGCCAAGTGCAATCATGACGATCGGGATCGTGCGGGTTGCGTTCTTCGCGGCCTGAGCGGCCGGGGTGGTGCTTACGGCAATGATATCCGCCTTCAAGCGCAGACATTCTGCGGCGAGGGCTGAAAACCTCTCTCCATGGCCGTCTGCGGAAAGGTAGTCGATAGTAATTGTCTGTCCGTTCACGTAACCGAGGTCACGCAGGGCCTGGAAGAACGCTTCGCGTCGACTGAACGTACCTGGATCAAACGTAAGGAAGCAAAGCCGCGGGATATTCTTGGGCTGCTGCGCGTGCGTAGTAAGCGGCCATGCTGCGGCCGTGCCGCCGAGCAGAGTAATGAATTCGCGTCGCCTCATGGGAAGCCTCCCGCGCCGACGACATGGAGCAAGTTGAGGCTATCACAATAAGCCGGTGTTGTGCGTCACAGAAAAATCACGAACCGGATGACCGCTCTGGGTCAGTTGCGTCGGTTTGGCAGCCTCTGGATCAGGTCCGATCTACCCCAATAATCGGACATATTCGGCGCTTGCCGCAGGCGGCAGCTAAGGTCCAGGGCACGCGACTGGCCCCCGCTTCTCATTGGTGGACGATCACGTTTGCGGCCCGCAACGCTCGCCCCCAGGCAACGGCCGAGACGAAAGGACGAATCAGAATCAGAGCGACAGGAACGAGCATTGATCCAAATCAAAGATGAGGTTGCTAGGCTTGAAATGGGATTTCGAATGCGCTGGCGTTGGGCGGATGCTGCATGACGACCTACGTTCGTACTTCAATCCTTTGCACCATAGTGACCCTAGTCCTTTGGAGCGCAGCCGCTGCTCCGTCGCAAGCAGATACCGGTACGCTGCGGGTAATCTTCGGCAAAGGAGGGCTCATCACCGCTGCTGGAGCTGGCCGAGGCATTCTGACATTTCACGGTAAACAGTATCCCTTTGAAGCGTCTGGCGCGACCGTTGGTACCACACTCGGCGTTTCGGCGAGCGAATTTGGAGGTCGTGCCTTCAACCTTCGCACTCCAAGCGATCTCGCGGGGAGCTACACTGGATTGGGCGTTGGCGCTGCCCTCGGGGCTGGCGCTGGCTGGGTGAGATTGCGAAATGAGAACGGCGTCGTGCTGGTGCTTCGCGGTCCGAAAATTGGCGTGGAGGTGTACGCCAATTGGGGGTGGGTGCGCATCGACATGAAGTAGTCCCGTTCCCGTCCTTCTCTTCGCGCCCTTTTCGATGCAACGAACCTGACGCCGTATTGCACTGGCCGGCGGGACCGACGAGCCGCAACCGCCATGTTAGGACGCCCATGTCGCGCATTTCGCCGAGGGTGGGGTCGCATGGCTCTCGGCCTTACTCTTCCGGCTCTTCCGGTTCAAACCTAGCTATTCGAACAGGGCCGTCCCAAAGCTCGACAACGCATTCGTCAACGAGCTGTTTAGCTCGTTTTCTGGCCTCCTGCTCGGTCGCAACGTTTAGGTCGATGCTAAGCTCAACGTGGCCGTCTGCGTCAAAGATGTAGGCCCTGTATTCCGGCATGTTCGATCACCCCCAGGGCGACGCCTAGGAAATGGGGCTTCCGGGAAGACCATGCAACGGATACGGCTCGGAGCGGCTGCGGGCTACAGCCGGTCGTGGGGTGTGGGAAACGAGCCCGCCGGTTCACGCTGGCGGGCCTCTCCCGTTAGGTTTCAATGCACTGAACGGCGAAGTTTTCGCAGATCGAAGCGAAGGCTTTTTTCGCTTCGGCGCGTCCCTTTGTGACCACGCTCGACCCACCAGTCCACCTTATGTCCTCGTGAAATGCGGGAAGCCTCTTCGCGCAGCTGATCAAGTTGCCTTCCATAGGCGCTCACAGTCACACAATTTTCCATTCGATGCTCACTAGGCCAGGGGATTCGCCGGTTTTGAGTGATCGATACTGAAATACCGGGAGCCGTCTGTTCGCTTTCTAACGTTCGTCCGGTGGCTCGTGGTCCTCTCTTGAAGCTGGGCCAAGGATGGACCGTGCAAATCTGGCGGCCCACCGCTGTGCGCTTCACCCTCAAAGAGCGGACATCTGGCGGACGTGCCGGGTCAGCCGCTTGGGGCCAATTCCGGACTCGTGCGCCGCAGCACTTGGTGACCGTTCGATCACGTCATGGGTGCGCGCAAGCAGTGTGGGCGAGATCGTGAGACCGAGCGCCTTCGCATCTTGAGGTTGACAATAAGCTCGAATCTGGTGGGCTGTTCAATTGCCAATTCTGACGGCTTGGCGCCTCGTAAAACAGTCAACTCCCGGCCGTTCGGGATCGTTCTGGAGGGGCTTTTGGGACATGCCCGGCGTTCAGGTAAGCCACCACATTGCGTCGGCTTCTTTCGCTAACCCGATCCATTCTGCGGAAAGCTGCAGCCATTCCTCTTTCTGAGAGCCGCCGGTTGCCGCCGCCATTTGGCGGCACACCTCGGCCTCGCTGCGGTAGTACTCCGCTAATACCTCAAAGGCGGGTGCATCGGTTGTTGTCATCGCAAGCCGGATGTTGCTCCAAACCGGGAGGCACGACATTTACCTAGGATAACCGCCCCACCTGTGCCGGTTCAAGCGACCCACAAACCTGCCGCTGCGAGCGATGATGGGCGACTCGGATGGACGTCCAATTGCTCCGCGGGGCGCCGCAATGTCTCCGAGGGCGACTCCCCGAACAGTGCGCGATAGGCGACCGAAAAGCGGCCGAGCTCCCAAAAGCCATGGTCGGTAGCTATCCGAGTGAGGGTTGACGTCCATGGAACCGCGCTCAGCAACGCCCGATGCACGAGGTGCATTCGACGGAGAGTGAGAAATCGGATCGGTCCCATGCCCAGATGCGCTTCGCAGGAGGCGCGAAGCGTTCGCTCCGCGACACCGATAGCTGCACAGATTTCGGTGAGATAGAGCGGCCGGTCGGGATTTGCCTCCAGAAACTCTTCGAACCGCGCGATGATCGCATCATGGCGTCGGCCACGAGTGCTGGTCTTTTCGTCGACCGCATCGGCGAGGCATCTGATCATGCCGTGTATGAATTCATTCTCCAGCGCGCGAAGCACCTCCGGCAGTTGCAAAATATCGGGAGTGTCGTGCGCGAGCTGTCCGATCGCCCGGTGTAACTTCAGCAGCCGTGACATCAATTGAGGGTGCGGATGAAAAATGTGCCGTTCTGATTTTTCCATCAACTCGCAGCCAATTATCGCTTCGACTGCAGTATCAAGCTCGTCGGTTGGGATGGACATAGCGCCGTAGTCAAGACCAGGGCCGCATCGTCGATGCTCAGCTTCAAGCGTGTTGTCAATGATTTCGCCGGGCATGACCTCGATTCCACAGTGATGATACGGTGACAAATTGGACTCGGTAAGAAAGCCGATCGATCGCCGACCGGGCTTGATTGTGGCGATGCTGACTGTTGGCGACGATAAGTGAGTACGTTGCAACCAGAGCCGGCTCATGGCGACCTGGGTCATCTCGACCCGAAAATCTTTCGTCGTGGGAAGTATCTCAATGTCAGAATACGGGAAGGCTGCTTGGCAAGCCAGCGGATCGGTAAAGCTACAAACTCTACTCCACGCCACTTCCGCTCCTCACACGCAAATTTGCTCGACTATTTTTTACATCAAAGCTAAGCGATATACCCGGAGAATTAATTATGGCGGTGCGGACCAAGATTTGATGTAGATCAAGCAAGGCTGCCTAGGTCATCGGCAGCAACCTGCACATTTCTGCACGACCTACGCTTGAGCTGAATCGCGCACATCTGCGGTACACACCCTAGTCGCCTTCGGGTCAGGCTCGGAAGTCGCGGTCCGTCCAAGCTACGTCCGCTTTACTCTCAGAAGCGGCGGAAAAGCGGACAAGGCAAGACCGACGCTCTGGGCCAGCAACGGACATTAGGCTGGTCTTGCCGCCTTAGGTGTCAGCTTAAATTCGATCGAGCTGCCTCAGAGCCACAAAAGCCCAAAAGCAATAGTCAGGACCGTGAGTGGCGCACCCACCTTGAAGTAGGCCCCGAAATTTAACTCAACGCCTCGCGCCTTCGCACGCTGCGCGACAATAAGATTGGCAACAGAACCGACCAGAGTAAAATTTCCAGCCAGCGTCGCCGCCATCGCGACTACGAGCCAAGCGTGTTGCGGATCCGGCAAATTCGGAACAAATGACTTGAGAAGAAGCACGGCCGGAACGTTGCTAACGAGGTTGGACAGCACGGCCGTGACGCCGGCCAGGATTGTTGGGTTATTGAGGTGCTGGTGGGCGATCGCAGCGCTGACATCGGCCGTGATCACTGCTTTCTCGAGCCCACCGATGACGACAAACAACCCGACGAACATCACAAGAAGCGGCCAGTCGATCTCGATATAAACCTTTTCAGGTCTTACGCGCCGCGTGAGCAGCAGAAAAGCACCGCCCACAATGGCCACCTTGGCGACTGGTTGGCCGAAGAAGAACAGCACGACCATAACCGCCAAAACAACAATGGACTTCGCCAACAGCGGTCCATGGTAGCGCGCTGATATGTCGATTGTATCGAACTGATCACGCGTAAAGAATTCGCTCCGGTAGGATAATGCGATGAGAACAGAAGTGATCATGAGCCCGATGACTGCGACCGGCACAAGCGCCGCGGCGAAATCGCCGTAAGGAATACCGGAGAGACTTCCAATCATGATGTTTTGGGGATTTCCGGTGATGGTCGCGACGCTGCCGATGTTAGACGCGGTCGCGACCGCCAAGAGGTAGGGAATCGGGTTTCGCTTTAGCCGTGTCATAAGTTCGAGCACGAGCGGGGTCATCACCAGGCAGATCGTGTCGTTGACCAGGAACGCTGAGAGAACCCCGGAGGAAAAAATTATCATTCCAAGCAACGTGATCGGCCGTCTAACGTAAGCTGCGATCCAGCGGGTGATGACGCGAAAAAATCCTGAAAGCCGGAGATTGGCGACGACGATCATCATGCCAAGCAGCAGCACGATCGTATTGAAATCGACCGCTTGATACGCTTCTTCGAGCGACAATACGCCGGTGGCGACCATCAAACTGCCACCAAGCAGGGCCGCCCCAGCCCGGTCAATCCGGTATACGGGTATCTTGCCGAGGGCCACGACGGCGTAGGTTGCAAGAAAGATCAGCCACGCAGCAGCACTCGTTGTTTCAGGCATCCAGTTCATTCTGCCCATCAAGCCTTCGCCTAGCGCCAAAGACAAGATGCAAGCCATGTCTCAAATGGGTCAAAATGCGAGGCCGACAGCTTGCGCTTACGCCAATCAGCGCGCCGGCGACGCTCGATCGCCCCGCGAATGTGGCACCTACAGCCAAGACGCCGATGCAACCCGTAATCAACAAACCCACCACCATAGCTGGATCAGTATTTCTACGGCGTCAGGTGTGGGCAATTCACGAACGATTAGCGAGCGCAACAAGACAGCTTTCGATTTGAAAGCCTGCCGTCACAACGTTCCTCACGAAATACTCTGGCAACCCCGTAGGTATTCGGCAAGGTGGCGGGCTTCTGTCATGACCGCGGGCCGCCTTCGCGTAGCTGTTCACGGGCCTTCTGGGTTGTCGTGCTCAATACCAGCGCTCAACAGCGGGGCGGCCTCCAGGGACGGACAAATAGTTTTCGGGGGTAATACGGCAGTATGGTTCCGCACTGGCCGGGAATTTGAATGAATGAAGTGTCATCGTACACACGACATCGCTTCGTCGGGTAAATCGTGTCCGCCTGAGCGGTCATCGCGGATCCGAGGAGCGAAACGCCGACCAGAGATGTGAAAAGCATCTTCATCTGAACCACCCTCCATCAGGCCACGGTCCACAGCAACGCAGTACAATAGGCCAGGATCTCCCATCAGCTCAACTCCCACTCTAAGCCCGGCGGCGGCAGCCTCCCTGATAATCTGGCGATGCCTGTGCCGTTAATAAAAACTCTCGTCGGCGTCCATTGACCAATCCGCGGCCCCTCCGGCTGCAGCCAGAACCTACCTGAACCAGCGCGCCATGCCCACCTGTGCTTGACGCATTCGCATCATCACTTTAACCCCGCGCGTAATCACGTTGGAGAAAATCAAGTGGCAAAGAAGACGAAGAGCAAGCGCAAAGAGTACACCAAAGACGACGTCAAGCTGCTTAAGGCACATTCCAAAGCCCGCACCCCAGTGGCAAAGCTTTCGAAGCTGATGAAGCGGTCCGAGGGCTCGTTGAGGCAGAAGGCGCGTAGCCTTGGAGTTGGTCTAGGACACCAACGTTAACCTGCTGGCTTCACCCCCAAACTACCAACACCTCAGTCGCGCTAATGCAAAATCCGGTGCTGTCGTAATGAGGACATGGCGGACTACACTACCACGCCGGCATCAAAGATGGCGGTCGAGCGCGGCTGGCTCGAGCCACACGAGAGCGGGACCTATGTCCGGCTCCTACAGGCCCAGACCGCCAACTGAGGCGCTATCGAAGAGAGCCCGCCATTCGCAACGGGCTCAAGGCTAGCGCCATCAAGGACGCGGCTGGTAACGGTACCTGACTGCACTCAATCGCTTACGGGGGCCGGGATCCGTCCCCACCCTTGACTTCAAACTGCTCGGCTTAAACGAGCGGCCGCCGCTGTGGTAACAGCAGGAGGGTCCATCCATCGATGTCCGCTATGCCCCGGTCGCGACCAAATTCGGCCTCGCACCGAAGTGCCGCGATGGGCCAATAGGCGACAGCCCGATGTTATTCAATCGCCTCTCGAGCCCCCCTCACGGTATTAGGTAAGGCAACCTGAAACGTGTACTTTCAGCAGCTCAATAGATCGCAGACTTCCAATACCCTCAATGATTTCTCCAAAACACAGTTAGAAAACTCACCACTGCCAACGCAGTCATCGATCGCTTTGTTAGTTTGATCTGTCATACAGTTTGAGTATTGGTGTCCGTTGTCTTCCCCGAATTTGTGCCGAAATTTAGCGAGGCAGGATTTGCTCGCTCTTCCAGTCTGCGCAATCCACTTGTTACGATCGATAGGCTCCGCCTGAGCAAGAAGCGTCGACCCAAGCAACATCGCGATGACCAAAGCATATCGCACGTTCTTATCTCCGCCGGTTAAATCGGACGATACATGAAAACGCCGGTACGGCCCTCTATTTAGGCGCGCCCTAGACTGCCCTAGACTGCTCCGAACCGCAGAGCGCCCATACCCGCCTAGTTTCTCGCGCAGGTGGCCGGAGTCCGTTGTGGGTCACGAGCGTCGTCCTCTGCGATAGACGTCGGCCTGTCGCTTCCGCTATGCCCCGTTAGCGATCGAGGTCGTGCGGCGGTCCAATAGGTCGCGGTGGGCCAGAAGCAGACTCTCTTCGCCTCACCCGATCATCCCCTCGGCATTAGAGCCGCCGATCTAAGTCATGCTCCCTGGCATAAAGCAGCGGATCCATATGTGTGGATAGCCCTCATCGTCTGGTTCGCCCTCGACATATACAGGCCAGACCATGGTCCGCCCGGCCTTATTAGGCTCGGTGATGACGGAATTGTCTGGCACATCGACCCACACCATGATTTTGGAGGCGGGGTTCTTAGACACTCGCACGCGATAGTGACCGTTCTTCGCTTCCCAGTCGGCATCTTCGACGACGTAGCCGTCGGCATTCGAACAGCAGGAACCGTTGCGGCTTTTCAGTTGGTCAAACCACAGCTTGAGTGGAGAGTTCGCATAACGCCCGTCGAGGTCGCGCCCCATCGCCGGCAATGGTATTAGCCACAGCCCCATAGGCGCGATAAAGCCGATTAGCGGAATCCAGCACACGACCAGCATGACGCTATGCCCCTGCTAGCTCCCGAGCGAATTGTTACTTGGTATTCCCCAACGAAGCACCCTATCACACCGCATCTTATGCATCACCGCAAATTCCGCCCGGCGATGTCGCAGTTGGGTCATCTTCGACCGCCTCTGCGGGTCTCGGCTGCCCGTTCGATGTCTGCTCTTCCCCGAAAGCGACCTCCTTACTGCGTGGCAACGAAATGACGCGAAGGGCCAATATGCGACATCAGCCTTAGTGGGCATCCCATCTGATCTGTCGTACAATCGCATCCAGGTTGGATCGTGGGCCATGGTGCAGGAGCGGTCAGTCCGGGTCGAGCGGAGGTTGTCGGCGATATTGGCCGCCGACGTAGCTGGCTACTCGCGGTTGATGCACAATGACGAAGAGGCGACCCATGCCAAACTGGCCGCGCTCCTAACCGACGCCGTCGCCCCGGCAATTGCCGAACACGGCGGCCGTGTCGTGAAGAACACCGGCGACGGGTTCTTGGCGGAGTTTCCGAGCGCGGTCGAAGCCATCCGAGCTGCGGTGCAGTTCCAAGCGCGCGTTAGCGAGCTTACAACCGGTGACGTGGAAGAGAGACGCATTGTATTCCGCGTGGGCGTCAATATCGGTGACGTAATCGTTGAACCCCACGACATCTTCGGCGACGGAGTTAACATTGCTGCGCGGCTTGAAAGCATCGCAGAACCGGGCGGCATCTGCATCTCGTCTGCTGCCTACGATCAAGTCCGAGGCAAGGTCGGCGTTGAGTTTGCCGATCTGGGTGAGCAGAACCTCAAGAACATCGACGACCCGGTGCGGGCCTATGCCGTTGGCCCGAACGCGAAAACCGACCGAGCTGCTTCGCTGCCATCATCAACTCCCCGGTTGTCCATCGTTGTTTTGCCGTTCGCAAACATCGGAGGCAATCCCGAGCAAGACTACTTCGTCGATGGCGTGACCGAGAGCCTGACCACCGACTTGTCGCGGATCAATGGCGCGTTCGTGATTGCGCGCAACACCGCGTTCACCTTCAAAGGTAAGGCGGTCGACGTAGTGAGGCTCGGACGTGAGTTGAACGTCCGCTACGTGCTCGAAGGGTCGGTGCAACGTGGTGGCAACCTCCTTCGGGTCAACGTGCAACTGGTCGATGCCGAAACCGGCAACCACCTCTGGGCGGAGCGTTTTGACAAGCCCGTTGCCGACCTCTTTGACATGCAGGACGAAATCGTATCGAGGCTCGCCAACTCATTAGATGCCGAACTCATTGCCGCCGAGGCCCGGCGAGCGGAGCGTTCACCACATCCAGACGCGATGGACTTGGTATTCCAAGGTAGAGCTTGGTTCAACAAAGGGTGGACGCCCGATCACATGGCACACGCGCGCAGTTTTTTTGAGAAGGCCATGGCGCTCGATCCTGGAAATATCGAGGCAATGGTCGGTTTGGCGCGGGTCGATGCCGTACTTGGAGCTGCCTTTATGACCGACGACTGGTTAGCGCGGCTTACGGCAGCCGAGACGACCCTAACCAAAGTATTGTCCCTTGCACCAAACGACGCGCAGGCCCACTTGGCTCTGGGCGGTGTGCAAATATCTACGAAACGCATGGCACAGGGCATCGCTGAATGCGAGCAGGCACTGGCGCTGGATCGCAATTTGGCCGGCGCTCATGCTCTCATCGGGTACGCCAGGTTTCTTCTTGGTCGAGGCGCAGAAACCGAACCTCACGTTAACGAGGCATTCCGCCTTTCTCCTCGCGACACCATGGCCCATCGATGGATGGTATGGGTTAGCCTTGCCAAGGCGCAGCTCGGTGCCGATGCCGAAGCAGTCCCCTGGATGCGCCGGGGCCTCGACGTAAACCGGAATTTTTCCATCGGGCATTTCAATCTCGCGGCTGCACTGGCGCGGCTCGGGGAGCTGGACGAAGCGCGGGCCGCGGTGCAAGCGGGACTTGCGCTCGATCCAAGCTTCACCATTCGCCGCTTTCGTGATGCCAGTAATGCACGGAGCGACAATCCGACCTTCCTTGCTTGGCGTGACCGGACGATTGAGGGCATGCGAATGGCCGGGGTGCCTGAGGGCTGATGTCCGAGTTGGGTCATTTTCGACCGACGCTGCCGGTTTCGCGTGCCGTTCGATGTCTGCTTCTCTAATCGGCCATTTGAGGTCAAGCACTTTCAGACTATCCGCCACTGCAGTGTCGATGTCGCTCGCGGGCTCGCGCTTCTCTTCGGAATCGGCACCAGGGCCCTTCCATCATGGGATTCGAGGACGAGGTAGAACAATCTTATCCACGGCCTTATCCACGGCCTTGTCGTCAGTTTGAACGGCAGGTTCAAGCAGACATGCGAACTCACCTCATCCATCGTCCCGCGAGGGACATCCTTCCACTGCTGGGTGGATCTCGAGTTTTCTCCTATCGGGTTTGATCCCGACCTGCTGCCGTGGTTGGCTCCCGGGTCCATCGGAACTCGGTGCCATCAACCCATATGCGGTGCATGATGACAGCCAGCCGGCGAGCCAGGGCCACGATCGCCTTCTTCATTCCGCGGCGCCTGGCGATCTGCATGGCCCAGGCTTTAAGCCAGGACCATTTCTTCGAATGCAACATGCTCTGCGCTGCTTCGTAGAGCATCACCCGCATCATCTCATCCCCGCAGCGCGATATCCTGCCGCTCCAGTCGATCTCGCCGGATTGATACCTGGAGCAGGTCAGCCCGAACGAACACCGCCCCAACCGACTTAGATTTTCGGAAGCGGGCTGGCACATCGACGGTAGCGCGATAGGTCAGCGCCACCACCGGGCCGACACCGGGGATCGTCATCAGGCGCCGGCACACCTCGTCGTCTCGCACAATGGCCAGCAAGCGGCGGTGCAGAATGACGATCTGCTCGCGTAGCGCCCGCCGCACGACGAGCATCGGTTCCACCAGTACCGCCAAGTCGGGGATAGTCTCGACAAGCTCCTGGATGCGAGCCTCGAACCTCACCGTTCCGACCATGCCCACCTTGAGGCCGAAGTTACGCAAAGTCCCTCGCAAATCGTTCTCGATGGCAATGGCCTTCGACTGCAAAAGCTTGCGATGGGTTAGCAGCATACGCAGTTTCTGGCTGCGTAGCGTCTTTACATGCACCGGGCGATACACTCCCGCACGCATCATCTGAGCGAAGCCGCGCGCGTCATTGCGGTCGGTCTTGTTGATCTGCGCCTTCAGCATCGCCTGCATGTGCCGCGTCTCGACACAGATCACTGGCAACTCGGCTTCAGCGAGAGCGCTGAATAGTCATTGCGATAACGGCCCGGCTTCCAGCCCGATCTGCTTGAAGCGGTAGCCGGGATTTCCCAGAACCTTCAAAAGTGCTTGAGGCTCGCTCGCCACCTTCACTTCCTTCACGATCTTGCCCGCGTCATCCAAAATGCAGACACTCGTCTCCTTGACCGATACGACCAGTCCGGCAAAATGGTCCATGCTGCGCTTCTCCTTCTGATGCTTGAGGCCGTCACCACGGACCTCGTTTCACCATCAGCCTGAAGCGCAGCACCTAAAATCTTCAGCTATCCACAAGCTGGGTCGGCCGATTATCCCATCTTGTCCCCGCAAGCGACCTAATTACTGCGCGGCAAGAAATGGCGCGATGGGCCAACAACGGACTCATGCGCCGCAGCAAGAGCATCGTCATTCGATCACCTCGTCGGCGCGCACCAAGAAGAACGCCCAGGCGCCGATTGTGTCGGCATTAGATTGCCGCCTCGGTCTTCGCGTCGAAAACGTGAAGCCTCGAAGGGCGCATGGCAACGCGCAGCTTGTCGCGCACCTTCACCCGCGCGGTCGGCTCGACGCATGCCACCATGACACCCTCGCCGACCTTCATGTCGAGCAGAATTTCCGAACCGAGTTGCTCGACCATCTCGATCACAGCATCAAAGCACGGGTGATCGAGATCGGCTGTGCCCGCCACGGTGAGGTCCTCCGGGCGCACACCGAGCGTGACCTCGTGGCCGATATAGCCGCGCAGGCGTTGCGCAGTCTCGTCCGGCAGCTTGATGCGCAAGCCGGAGTTCTCAGCTATCAGCGATCCGTTCGCCTCGGTCACTGTGACGGCGGCGAAGTTCATGGCCGGGGAGCCGATGAAACCGGCGACGAACTTGTTGGCGGGCTGGTTGTACAGCGCGAGCGGCTCCCCCACCTGCTGCACGACGCCGTCCTTCATGACGACGACCCGGTCACCCAGCGTCATGGCCTCGACCTGATCGTGGGTGACGTAAATGGCGGTAGTGCCGAGACGTAGATGCAGCTTCTTGAGCTCAACGCGCATCTGCACCCGCAGCTTGGCATCAAGGTTCGATAGCGGCTCGTCAAACAGGAACACGCGCGGGTGGCGCACGATGGCACGGCCTAACGCTACGCGCTGGCGCTGGCCGCCGGAAAGCTGGCGCGGCTTGCGCACTAGCAATTCGCCGATGCCGAGGATGTTGGCCGCCTCCCGCACCCGCTTGTCAATCTCGGGCCTTCCGAATTTGCGCATCTTCAGGCCGAACGCCATATTATCGTACACGCTCATGTGCGGGTAGAGCGCATAGTTCTGGAACACCATGGCGATGTCGCGGTCCATGGGCGCCAGTTCATTGATCACGTTGCCGTCGATTGAGATATCGCCGGAGCTGATCGGTTCAAGCCCGGCGATCATTCTGAGCGTGGTCGTCTTGCCGCAGCCGGACGGTCCGACGAATACCACGAACTCCTTGTCGCGGATCTGCAGATTGACGTCTTTGACAGCATGGACGCTGTCGTAGAACTTGTTGACCCCCTTGAGGACGACCTGTCCCATTGGTCTCACCTGCCTCCGATCCGCCCATGCGGAATTCTGCCTGCCCGTTTTCCAACTCCCACCGGTGGTGCTGTCAGCCCTTCACCGATCCGGTCAATCCTGCGACGTAGTGCTCGACGAAAAACGAATAGGCGATAGCGACCGGGATCGATCCTAGCAGGGCGCCAGCCATCAGTGGTCCCCAGAAGAAGACATCGCCACGGATCAACTCGGATGTGACGCCCACCGGCACTGTCTTCTGCCCGGGCGAGGACAGAAAGACGAGCGCATAGATGAACTCATTCCACGACAGCGTGAAAGCGAAGATGCCGGCCGAAAGGATACCCGGGATCGCCACCGGGATGACGATGTAGAGCATGGCCTGCCAGCGCGAGGCGCCGTCAATGCGCGCGCATTCCTCGAGCTCCTTGGGCACTGCCTTGAAGTAGCCCATCATGAGCCAGGTGCAGAACGGAATAAGGAAGGTCGGGTAGGTCAGAATCAATGACCAGGGCGTATCACCCAGCCGATAGTTGCGGATGATCTCGGCGAGCGGAATGAACAGCAGCGTTTGCGGCACCAGATAGGTAATGAAGATGCCGGTGCCCAGGCTGCCGGCAAATGGAAAGTTCAGCCGTGAGAGAGCGTAGCCGGCGAACACTCCGCACACGAGCGAGATAGCGGTTGACGCGAGTGCGATGAACGTGGTGTTCCACAGCCACGATGCAAACAGTGTCTCCTCGAACAGGTATCTGACGTGGTCCCAGGTCGGGTTCCAGGTCCAGAACGGATTGTAATTGACCGAATTCCAGGGTCGGTAGAGCTCGCCATCCGGCCGCACCGAAGTGATCACCATCCAATAGAACGGGAACAGCAGGAAAAGCAGGAACACCGCCATCGGGACGTAGAAGAACACCCACTTTCGCCACCATGCACCTTCGATCATGACTCAGCGGACCTCTACGCGGCGGATGTAGAGAAGTTGGATGATGACAACCAGAAACAGCACCGGAAACATCGCAAGCGAGATGGCAGCGCCCTCGCTTAAAAGGCCCGTGCCGATGCCGATCTGGTAGGCGTAGGTGGCGAACAGGTGCGTCGCGTTGGCAGGTCCGCCGCCGGTCATCACATAGACGATCTGGAAGTCGGCGAACGTCTGAATCACCGAGAACAGCACCACGACCATGGTCACGGGCAAGAGCAGCGGCCAGGTGACATACCAGAACCGCTGCCACGGCCTGGCGCCATCGATGGCGGCGGCCTCGCTGAGTTCGGGACTGATGGTCTGCAAGCCGGCGAGCAGGCTGATAGCGAAGAAAGGCACGCCGCGCCAGATGTTGACGATAATGATCGAGATCATAGCCAACTCAGGATCGCCGAGCCAATTGATCCGGCCGGTGATCAAGCCGAGATGGTAGAGAAGCCAGTTAAGAACGCTGAATGTTGGATCGAACATCCACTTCCAGGCGAAAGTTGAAAGCACGGTCGGGATGATGAAAGGCAGCAGGATGAAGGCACGCGTGAAAGCCTTGCCGCGAAAATTGCGGTTGAGCAGCATGGCCAGCCACAGCCCGAGCGCCAGCTTGAAGATGGTGGTCACGCCCGTGTAGAGGAAAGTGTTGTAGACAGAGGTCCGAAAGATCCCGTCATTGAAGATTTTGTAGAAATTTGCGAGGCCGACAAAATCGCCGGGCACACCCACGCGCGCGTCAGTCACCGACAACAAGATGCCGCGCAAGAACGGATAGGCGATGAACGTACCGAGCAGCGCCACGGTCGGCACCAGCAGCACGAATGCGAGCCAACGCTCGTCCTCGAGCAGCCGTATTCTGGGCCGCGGCGCCTGCGGCATGTAGACTTGGGTCTCGGCGATCGCCATCTCGCGTCACCTCTAAGCGCGCGCCAACGGGCGAGTCATGCGAAACTTTGATCGCGTCGCCTCACCGGGAGACGGCGCACCGTACAAGTCCGAGACGCGGGGCGCGCGGCAGGCACTTCGCAGCCGTGCGACGTGCAGCGCGCGTACTTTCAAGTATAGATCCTCTTGAGTTCGACTTCCGCCCATTTCACGGAATCCTCCGCCGTAGCGCCCTGGATCGCTTTGGCGTACATATCTGTGATGATGTATTTGGTGAGCACTTCCGCAGCCTTCTTGCCTGATGAGGGCAGAGGATACCCGGGCGCCTGACCCAGGAGGCCGGCGATCTTGAAGGGCGCCATGACCTTGTCCTCTTCCCACAACTTGTGTTTCTCCCATTCGTGGGTTGGCGGTGTCGCGAAACCTTTCTGGGAGACGAACCACGGCTCGTAGTTTGCCTTGGTATGGATCCACTTCAACAACGCCTTCGCACCGTCCTGATTCTTCGAATAGTTCGGAATGACGTGAGAGAAGTAGGTGTGCATGGCGAATTGGCCGGCCGGGCCTTTGGGCAACGGCGAGTGCTGGATATCTGTCTTCAGCTGCGCGCCTTTCTCGCTGATGTACTTCTCGGGGTTGCGTAGCGATTCGATGTAGATCGAAGCGCCGTTGAGGGTGGCGCAGATCGTTTGCGAAAGGAATGCGCGGTTGTTGTTGGTATCATCCCAGGCAAGCCCGCCCTCGTCATGGGCCTCCTTCCAGAAGGCCGTCATGAACTTGACGGACTCGATGACCTCTTTCTTGTTGATGTTGACAGTCTTGCCGTCCTTCTCGACTTCGGTGCCGCCCCACGACCACATGTACGGATAACTAAACGTCGGCGCGTCGCCGAACGTGTGACCGAGCGTCTGACCGATCGGCCGGCCCTGGGCTTTGAGCTTCTTGCCAACCTCGCGGTACTTCTCCCAGGTGTCGGGAAAGGTCGAGGAGCCGATCTCATCGAACCAGGATTTTCGGTAGGCGATCATGGCGCCGACGATGGTCCACGGTAAAGAGATCCACTTTTTGCCGTCGGCGGAGTTGGACTTGCACAGATCGTAATAGCCGTCTTCGGCCTCGCTTACACGACCTGCGATGTCGGACAGATCGACGACGCTCTCCGAATAAATCTGCGGGTGGTTGTTGAAGAGCATGATGATGTCGGGACCTGAACCCGACTGAATTGCTGAGGTGATACGCGGTTGCAGGTCGTTGCCGTTCACCGTCTCGAGGTTGATCCTGATTCCTAGCGCTTTCTCGGCGGCGGGCAGCAGTTCCTTGCGCAGCAGCTGATCGGAAGCCGGCACGAAATCGTTCCAACGCAGCCAGTGTACCGTCGTGCCCTGAGCGAAGGCGGGCGCGCGGCCGGTGGCGAGGATGCCGGCCATGCCGCCTGCAACCGCGGCACCGCTCTTGAGAACCTGTCGTCGGGTTACCGTCGTCATGCATTCCTCCTCTGGTGATCCGGCCGGTCTGACGCCAGCTTGGAGTCCTTTCAGTCCATCACGCCTCCGTGGCTCAACCCTTGCGCGCGTTATCGCGTGCGCAAGCGTTGTCTCGACAATCATTTGTTGGTGTTTCGACGCGCCCGGTGTCGGTGGCGATCTTAGCGCGAAGCAGGGTGAATTCTTCGCAGAGCGGGCAGTGCAGCCAGCGCTTGGACCATACCGTCATACCGGTATCCTCCCTCGCGCCGCAGTCGTATTGCCGTCGCTGAGCGAATTTTCCCCGTCTTACAATTATTTGGTGCCGGAATACTGGCGCGACGTCATTGTCGCCGGTCGCAGCAGGAAATCAAGTGCTCCTTTTGACGCCGGCCTGTGCCTCGCTTTAGTGAACTGGCCGCCGACCGGACCTGATACGTACGACGTTTGATCTGCGACGAGCCACGGAATCGACCGATCGACTGTCTGCGCATCCGCCCGTCGGCCGAGCAAGCACACTTTTGCGCCCTTCGTTCGAGATCTTCGCGAGTCTGTCCTGAAGATTTTGCCCGACACAGCCCGCCACTAGAAGGAACCCATGTCTGAGTTGGGTCAAACTGCGACTTGGCGGGGAGGGCCGCTTCTGGCCGATTTTGTTGCAAAAGTCGGTTGAGGCGAGCCTGCAAGCGTGATTCCGTTGTGTTGACGCGAATCGCGACGAGGTCGACCCATGATGGGCCGTCTGAAGAGTGACCAAGGTCAACTGTTCTACGAGTTTCATCTCAGCGACGCGGTTCCCGAAGATCATCTAGTGCGGAAGATCGACACTGCTCTCGATCTGTCGTGGCTTCGCAGCGAACTTGCTCTTCATTATTCGTCCATGGGTCGCCCGTCGATCGATCCGGAGCTGCTGATCCGGATGCTGATCGTGGGGTATGTCTTCGCGATCCGCTCGGAGCGGCTGCTCTGCCGTGAAGTGCAGGTGAACCTCGCCTATCGATGGTTCTGCAAGCTCGGTATCGAGGATGCTATCCCGGATCATTCGGCCTTCTCGCGGGCCCGCAATGAGCGCTTCCGCGAGGGAGATGTCGTTCGTCGCGTATTCGAACATATCGTTGAGGCGTGCATTGTGGCCGGTCTGGTTGGTGGCGAAGGTTTTGCGGTAGACGCGAGCCTGATCCAGGCAGATGCCAACAAGCAGCGCTCGATCGCGGGTCAGGATTGGCGCAGGGATCGCGATCCGGCGAGGTCAAGCCGCGCGGTGAAGGAGTATCTGGCAACCCTCGACGATACGGCCTGGGGCGCGGCCAGCGACGTTGTCCCGAAGTTCATCTCGCTGTCCGATCCCGCGGCTCAGTGGACCGGAGCTCACAAGGGACCAGCATTCTTCGCGTACTCCGACAACTATCTCATCGACGTGAAGTTCGGCGTCATCGTTGATGTCGAGGCCTCCCGCGCCATTCGCCAGGCCGAGGTCGGCGCAGCAAAGACCATGATCGAACGGACCGAGGAGCGCTTCGGTCTCAAGCCAGAGCGGCTTGTCGGGGATACGCCTACGGAGCGGCTCCGATGCTGAACTGGCTGGTCGAGGAGAAGGGCATCGCGCCACATATCCCTGTGTTCGACAAGTCGAAGCGGGATGATGGCGCCTTCTCGCGGAGCGACTTTCGATACGACCCGACCGGCGACGTCTACCACTGCCCGGGTGGCAAGCGGCTTGGGACGAGCGGTACAGTGCACGAGGGCAAGACCCTTCTGTATCGTGCAAGAAAGCTCGACTGCGATGGATGCCCGCTCAAACCGCAATGCTGCCCAAAAGAACCATCACGCAAGATCCCGCGCGATATCCATGAGCATGCTCGAGACGTTGCCCGGGCGTTCGCTGGCACCGAGGGCTTCGAGCTGTCTCGGCGTCAGCGCAAGAAGATCGAGATGCGGTTCGCACACTTGAAGCGCATCCTGAAGCTCGGTCGGCTCCGACTGCGTGGTCCGCGAGGTGCCCAGGACGAGTTTGTTCTGGCTGCCATCGCTCAAAATCTGAGGCGCCTCGCGTCGTTCGTTGCGCGACCACCACCCGCTCATGCCACGTGCATTGCGTAGCGTAGGAGTTGCGTTGAGAGCGTCAGGGTCGGCGGATCAAAGCCGGTCGGCCTTACCGAATGGCTGAAAGACATCCGTCGATACAGCCGACTTTTGCAACAAAATCGGCGCAAAGCGGACAAAGAAGGGCTGCCGATCGGCGGATCACCGCTCCTCCAAACCGGAATAGCCAAGACATTGGACGGTCAGCAATTTCGGACAGTCCGCCTGAGCCTCGCGTGAGTAGCTACGGTGTCAAGCTACAAATAGACCGCCCGAACTTGGGACTACTTCCAACGCAAAGGGGGGCACTTCGCAATTCGCCAAATCGTCGCCAACTGACTAAACGCGTTCAATAACGTCCAATTATCGAAACTGGAGGGTCGGGGCGCTGGGCCAAAGCAACATCGGACGCTGGCCCAGCGTCAGCCTCGGGAAATAAGCGGCTGCCGCCTTGCTCGACCGGCTGGTGTGTTCCCTGAGCCCATCGCCAATACTTAGCGGCTCGACTCTTCGTTCACGCGTTCTTGCTGCTTGATGATGGCCGTGTACTGGGCAGCCGGTTTGACGAGGTTGTCCGATGGGACGAGGTTGGGTGTCTCACACGGTAGCAGCGTCGGAGACGCGAAAAGCGCCCTGAAGCATCGGGTGAATTCTTACGGAAACGTCCGCGTCGGGAATCTGCGACACGCGCAATAGTGGGTGATTGGCATACGCATACTGATGTGGGGCGTTTTTCTCCAGTTTCACGCCAATGGCTCCAATGCGGTACAGAATGCTGACGATCATCCTGGCGAAGTTGGAGCTTGGAGTTTCGCAATGCTCCTTCGCCGCGTCATGAAGAGGATCGAAATGACGCTTCGGCTCACCAAAGATTGCCAAGGCGAGTTCGTCCATTTCCTTCGGCGGGCAGAAGTCCTCAAAGGAGAGGAGCGGTTTGCGCTTCGAGCCCAGGAAGGCCGTAAGTTTCGATATTGTCGGATATGCGCTCTGCCATTCTTGCTCTAGGTTCGTCAGGCGTTTTGCCGAGTAGTTCGCCTCCGCGCGCTTAACCATTGTGGCCGAGACCTCGTAATTGCCCTGAGCCTCGTTGAGGCACTCGTTGACGAAGGCGATGATGTCGCGCGGGCGCATCAGTGTGCGCTCAACCATATAATCGAACGGGAGCAGCCCGGAAACCCGATGCTTAAAGATGTCATCGAACACGATGTCATCGCCCGAGTACTGCTTCTTGAAAAGCTTCGTTATGCGCAGGTCGATAAGCTGCTTGAGCAGGGTTTTCGACCACTTCAGTTGGACAAAGTAGTCCTCCAGCTTTTCCCGCTGAAAAGTAAGATCCTTGGTCTCCTGAACGACGCGCTCCAGCACGTCGGAACGCGCGGCAACCAGTATCTTCAGGTCGCGAATCTTTCGAAAGGCCTTAAGGGACTCGATAAGCCCTCGGATGAGTTTGAACCGGACAGAGATATCGACCCACCCCTCATCCAGACGGTCGATGATGATGTAGTAGTGCTTGAGGCTGTTCTCGTCGTCCAGGCCGGAAAGCAGGTCGATGACTGCGCCAAGCTCGCTAAGTTGCTCGTTGCTGATGATCTTCTTTACGCGCGAAATGAATTCGGTCTTCTTATCCACGCTCAGGCGTTTGTCGTACTGACCGCCGGCCTTGAACTTCTCAATCTCGACACCAAGCTCAGCCTTCACCGCGTTCTCAATCTTCTCGGTGAGTTCCTTGATGTTTTGATCCATCGTGATCCAGTACTTGCCCTCCCATGCGCGGAGATAGGAAATCGCCTTCGCTCGGCGGCCATCGTGATAGAACTTCTCGGCGATCCAGCTAAACACACCGCGAGAAGAGGTTTCATCCGATACCGAGAACCTCAGGCGTATGAATTCGATGCAGAGGACGTGTTTCCAAAGCACCTGGAACATGAGGTCGAGGTCGGCCCCGATGGCATGGAGAAAGGCAAGAACGTCCGAGTTCGACACGTAGCTCATGGACATGTCGAAAGGGTCGATTTCAGAGCAGTGCTCGGCCCGGGACTCGATGTACTTCAGGATCGCGGTCTTTCCCGAACCCGTCCGGCCCTCGATAACTGTCCCTCGGGAATCCAGGCTCAAGCAGAGATCGACTGGCGGGTAATGCACAAAGCAGGGTAGTAAGAACTCCTCATCCCTCTCGGCCGGGTGGCTTGCCAGAACATTGTGGGTTGTGCGCGTAATGGGGCGTGAACAGCGGTAAAGCAGCGACGAGACGTAAAGACAGTATGCCTGTAGGTACGCCGATTCCGCCAGGAAGTTCGAACGGCTTTGCCTGGCACTGGCGGAGGAGAGCAGGGTGCCTCGCGAGGCCGGCGCGTTGCGCGAGCTTGCTGCAAACTACTGTCGAGGAGCGACGCTCCCGAGCACCGTAGTTAGGACCGTAGATTGCTCTCGGCGCAGGCGAAAAATTCGTGCGATTTCAAGAGGGGTTGACAGACACTCTCTCCGCCATTGCTGTGCCGAGCGCAGGGCTGAAACCCGGTCCGCGTCCAGCGCAGCGCCAAATCGCTCGAATAATCTACGCGCCCACACTATCGCTTCTGAGAAGGAAGATCGAGCGGTGGCAAAAATACGTTAAAGTAGTGCCGCCCAACGCTGCTGTGCCGAGCGACGCGACTGCGGACACGCCAGACACCCGAACAATCCTCGGACCTCTGCAGCCGAAACGTCGGGTCGCCGGCGCTCAACCAGTCGTTCTAGCCCAGGCCGCCCGCTCGGTGTCGGCTATAAAATCGCGCGTGATCGGCACCGCATCGCGTTTGATCGACAGCAGCAATTGAAACACCATGTGAGAGCCATGCAGGAATTCGAGTTCGACAGCGGCTAGGTAGAATTCCCACATTCGGCAGAACCGTTCGTCGTAGATTGCAGCAGCTTGGACTCTATTTTTGGCGAAGCGCTCGCGCCAGTGTTTGACGGTGTAGCGATAATGCAGCCGAAGCACTTCCATGTCGTCGCACCACAGACCGCAGCGCTCCGTGGCAGCGAAGGTCTCGGATAGTGCTGGCACGTAGGCGCCGGGAAAAATGTATTTGCGGATGAAAGGACCGGTGGTGCCGGGCTGCGACATCCGGCCGATGCAATGGACAAAGGCATAGCCATCAGGGGCCAGGAGTTCGCGGATTTTGAGGAAATACTCGTCAAAATGTCCGATGCCGACATGCTCCATCATGCCGACAGACACCACCCGGTCAAATTGGCCGTTTAGTTGACGATAGTCCAATTCGCGAAACACGACTCGGTCGGACACGCCGGCAGCCTCGGCATAAACACGTGCTGCCTTGATCTGCTCGGGTGAAACATTGACCGCCGTGACATGGGCGCCGGTCTCTCGCGCCAGATGGATGGCGAAGCCGCCCCAGCCGGAGCCGATCTCAGCGACAGTCATTCCGGGCTTCAATCGGAGTTTGCTGGTGGCGTGAATCAACTTGTTGCGCTGCGCCTGTTCGAGCGTCTCATGCTCGGGGTCTCGAAAATAAGCGCAGGAATATTGCATCTGATCGTCGAGGAACAGGCGATAAAGTTCGGTCGAGATGTCGTAGTGGTGGCGGGCGTGGATGGCCGCAAGCCCGATCGGATTGGCCTGATGCCAGCGGCGTAGACCACGCCACACCCGTCGCATCAGCTTCTGTGAGCCGTACGAATAAAGCCCGGCGCGGTTGACCGAGAAGAGAAGCAGAAAATCTTGGATTTCGTTACCGTCCTCCAGCGTCAGTTTGCCGTCCATATAGGCTTCGGCGGCGTATAGTTCCGGGTTGATGAACAGCTTGTAGTAAAGCTTGCGATCGTGAAGGCGGATGGCGACCTCGGGTCCGGGCAGGCATTCGCCGAAGACATGGACCGTCCCCTCGGCGTCACGGACCCGCAGAGTGCCCTGTCGTATGAAGCGTCGAAGCAGTTTGGACAACAAACGCACGTGGTAGACTCCGTGGTCCCCGCAAGTCCATTCTGTAGTGTCCGCGAAACAGATGCACGGCGATCCGTTTAAACGGCTCTTGGGTGGTGCGTCTAAGTCTGGTCCGTTCGTCGCGGACACACCGGTACTGCGGCGTTACTAACTATGGAAGTCGCAAGGGATATTCGCCTGCATGTTTAAAGCCATGCGTGCAGTACAAGCATTCCTATCCCTTTATTCTTGCGATCTTTTTGAGGGTGGCAAGTTGTCGGAAGAAGTCCCGCTTTGGCTGCGCAGGGCTTCCAAGCACTTTCGCGCCTGGGGCCACATCCGACATTACGCCTGCTTGCGCTCCAATCTCTGCACCTTGACCGATCCGAACATGGCCAGTCATACCGGCTTGTCCCCCGACGCGGACAAAATCCTCAAGCACGGTGGAACCCGAAATGCCGACCTGAGCGACAATGACACAACATCGGCCGAGGACCACGTTGTGGCCGATCTGCACTAAGTTATCGAGACGAGATCCAGCGCCGATCACCGTGTCGCGCGATGATCCTCGATCAATCGTCGTATTGGCACCGACCTCAACATCGTCTTCCAGAATTACCCGGCCCAGCTGGGGGACCGAAAGAAATCCGTCTCTGGTGCAGGCGAATCCAAACCCTTCCTGCCCGATGCGGGCGCCGGAATAGACGTAGACGCGCGCCCCCAACATCGCGTGACTCAAGCTCACATGTGCGCCTATGCGACAATCTCGCCCGACGATCACGCCGCTTCCGATAACCGCGCAAGGACCGATCAGAGAGCGAGGTCCTATTTCTGCTCCGGCCTCAATCACAGACAATGGCCCGACCTCCGCTGACGGATCGACGAGAGCCTCCTCCGCCACGATTGCCGAACGGTGGATACCAGGAGAAACCGGCGGTACGGGATAGAACAGCGCAGCGACACGCGCCCAAGCAGCGTAAGGCTCGGCCGTTACGATCGCCACCGTTCCAGTAGGCACTCGCGCGGCCATTTCAGGATGCACGATCACAGCACCGGCCAGTGTCTGATTGAGCGCCGATGCATAACGTCGGTTATCCAGAAAGCTCACTTCATTGGGGCCAGCTGTTTGCAGGGGGGCCACGCCTTCGAACAGCAGATCGCGCTCGTCAGCAATTCCACGTGCCACTCCCGCAACGGCCGCCAGAGAATACGGCCCACTTCGGCGAAAGAACCTCGCGTTGCCCGTGGTTGCTTCGACCATATCCCGTTTCCCGCCAAGGCTATCTCTACGAGATGCAACATGCGCAATCGCCGATCTACACCTCTCGCCGAAGTCGGCGATGGTAAGACCTATTCAAGCTACAATCACACCACTCGTCGCGGTGTCGCTGGACGACACGCGGGCACGCTTCCGTGCCCGCGACGTTCTCGAACGAATTCGTTGTTGCCAAAAGCGGCAACCACACGTTCAGCGATACGCGTCACCCACGGTATCGGTCCAGAAGGTGCGTCAGCGACACACATATGAACCATTCACCAATACGCGAACACATGCCGTACCGGCGGCTGCCGCACCGACCGCAGCGCCACCTACAACTGCTCGCCGCGTCTGTCTGCGCGCAACGCCAGCGACGCTCATCGGTGTTGCCGGTCGTCCCACTCTGGCTTCTGCGCTTTGAATGAGTGACAGGCCGTCTCTCGCGAACCAATTGATCTCACCAAATCCGCACGCCAGGGCGATCGCGACGAATGAAATCTGCATTGCAGTTCGCATCATGATAGGCCTCCTCTTGATCAGTGCCGATATCAGTGCCGATCTGTTGCCGATACTTCCCGATGGCGAACACATCATTTGATCCATATCAATGGATTAAGGTCATCTCCGACGCAGCCATTTTTCGGGTTTCTGGCACAAACTGCATAGAACAGCCGCAGGATTGCCAACAGTTCCCAAACGTTCGCTGTGTTCAAAGCAACTAGAGAGCGGCGCAGTTCTAGACCTCTCGCTCGAACCGCACTGTGATTGACTTGGATCAAAAATTAGGTCGAGACAGGCGCCCACAGTTCGGCGCTTCTCGGAGTTGGAGTGACGAGCTGGTGATGCGATGACGCCGACGTGGTATGTCACCTTTGAAATTCCCAGACGGGGCATCTTGCCTAAGCAGCGAAGCCCCCGCGAGACAAGGACCTTTGCGACAGAAGCCGAAGCAAAAGCCTTCGCCCGATTAAAACTTGGAGAGGGCCAGTCATTATTCGCGGGTACGATCAATCCCCATTTGCCTAAGCAACTGATCCCATCATCTCGCATCTATGCGTGGCTCGCTGATGAGCAGACCGGTTCGGAACCGCCCCTTAATCGAGATAACGAGTAAAACTCAATCGTGCACCGGGACCCAGATCTCTCAGATGATGAATGGCGACATGATCTCACCGGTCGCAGCAGCCTGCGGCCCAAAAAGGCACAGCCCGCGGCGGCACCCACCACGCCGTGACCGGCATAGCGGCCTGCGACGCCGCCAGCGATAGCGCCTTTAATGCAGCCCTTGGCATCGGCGGCGGCCGCGATAAGCCCAGGTATGATCCGGCTCAAGATGCCCATCTGCGTACCTCTGTGGCAGCCGCCCGGATCACATCGCATCCTCCAGTTCGCCGGACCCTTGATCCAAGTCAATGTCAGCACGTCGCGGGTCAACCATTTGCCCCTCTTGCGGGCAGGAAAGATCCACGGAGATTGGACATGACTAAAGAAATCCAATCGGGACTGATTTCGCGCCGAACGTGTTTTCGCTGATGGCCGGAGCACTGGGCGCGATGCCGATCCTGGCGCTTTCCGATGCGGAAGCCCAGACCGCCGGAATGGAGCGCCGAGAAGAGCGGCGCGAGGGTCGCCAGAACCGACGTGAGGATCGTCGTGCTGGACGGCAGGAGCGACGTGACGAGCGGCGTGGCGTAACCACCGGCGCTAGCGGGGCTACCGGGGCCGCCGCCCCAAAGTAAACGTTGCAAACTCGCTCAGTGACTGCCGTGGTCAAAGCTTTGTGACGCGGCGCGTCAGGGCTATTGTGGACGGCTGCTCCACGGGGCGATCTCGTCGTGCCAGGCAGCGCGTCAATGATGGACTACGCCGTACAGCCAGACCATCAGCGCCACCAAAATCGCAAACCATAGAAGAGAAAAACCGAACGCACGCTTGTTGAAGTTCATCTTTCGCTCCCGCGCGGCCCGGAACGTTCCTATGACCACCGCACGCGCGGTTGATCCAGATCAAGATTACCTCGATCAAGAGGAGTGCTTTCACCGATGGATCGAACGGTACTGCCTTCGGCCTGTGGGGCCTCGGCGCGCGCTCCCAACCCCTTGCCAGTGCGCCGCGGCCGTCTTACCGGCAGCGGAACGACCCCAGCGCGGTGGGCCGCGATTGCGCCAGGGGGAAGAAACAAACACTCTCTCCGTCACCCCCTTGGCGATCCCTTGGCTCTTGTCGCGCCTCAGGCGGCAGGCCACTCTGGTCGAGATATTGGGTGGCGCCATGATGATCCTCCTCCGCAGCCTTGATCGCATGATCGGCTCGATCGTGGCCGCAGCCAAATGGCTGGCGCTGCCGCTGATCGTCCTGCTCTTCCTGCAATGGCCGCTGCGCGACGTCGTTCAGCGCTATTCGCGCGAGGCCAATGATCTCGGGCAGATCGCCTTTGCGCTGTTCGTCGCGGTGAGCGTCACCGCGGCGACGCGTGCGCGGACGCATCTTTCGGCCGACCTGCTTGCGCGGCACTATTCCCCGCGAGCGCGGGCGATCTTGGCGCGGCTCGGCGCAGCTATCGGCCTGCTGCCCTGGGCCTTGTTCGTGCTGATCGCGGGCAACAGGATCATCTCCTCCAGCATTTGGCAACTCGAGGCGTTCCAGGACTCCGGCAATCCCGGCTACTTCCTGGTCAAGATCGCGCTCTGGCTGATGGCGGCGCTCGTGCTCGGCCAGGCGCTCGTCGACATCTTCCGCCCGCGCGAGGCGGGCGACTGATGGCGTGGCTGGGGCTCGCGCTCTTGGTGCTGGTCGGCGTCGCGATCGTTTGCACCGGCCTGCCCGCAGCCGTCGTCCTGATCGCCATGGCCGGCTGTGGCGCTGTGCTCGGCGTGGTGTCCGGCGCATTCGATCTGGCGACGCTGGGTGCGCTGCCGGTCCGACTGATCAACCTGCTCGAAAACGACCTGCTCCAGGCGCTGCCGCTCTACGTGACCATGGGCCTGTTGCTCGACCGCCTTCCGGTCGCCGATGCGCTCTATCGTGCCGGCAACGCGGTGCTGCCGCGCAGTCCCGCGGCGCCGCTGGTCTCGGGTATGCTGCTCGGCGCGTTGCTCGGTCCGATGAACGGCTCGGTGGGCGCCAGCGTGCTAGCGCTCTCTCGCGTGGTCTCGCCGCGTCTGGCCGCTGAGGGGATCGCGGCGCCGGCACGTCATGCCGTGATCGCTGTCGCGGCGACGCTTGGCGTGCTGGTGCCGCCGTCGCTGGTGCTAATCTTGCTCAGCGATGCCATGCTGTCGGCCCACACCATGGCGGTGACAGCCACCGGCCGCAGCGACCGCGTGGTCAACACACAGGACATTTTTCACGCG
The DNA here is from genome assembly GCF_054185185.1 of Bradyrhizobium sp. UFLA05-153. NCBI lineage: Bacteria > Pseudomonadati > Pseudomonadota > Alphaproteobacteria > Hyphomicrobiales > Nitrobacteraceae > Bradyrhizobium > Bradyrhizobium sp. UFLA05-153. The sequence goes on along the minus strand of NZ_JBBIAM010000010.1, from coordinate 4,372 downwards.
GCGCTGGTGCCGGGCGGCGTCTTCCTCGCACTATGTCTGGCGCTGTCCTAGCGAGAACTGACAGCTCGGACAAAGAAATATTTCGGGAATAATTCGCATCGATATATTCGTTAACACGATGCATGGCTTTTGGGTCCGCCTCGCGTCCGAGGCAATATAGCTCAGACCCCCATCGCTTCTCTCAATTCATGCAATAAGACCATGCCGAGGGCTTCTGCGTAAGAAGATTCTTCAATCGAAGATCGATCTACGACAGCTTGAATTTTTAGGAGCGTGGCTTTCAATGGCTCATTTTCAAAATACAAAGCAGGGGGAAGTTCAGTCAAACGAAAATCGTTTGCCTCTTCAGCAGTGGGACTCAGATGAACCGCGACTACTAAAGACTGCCGTCTTTTAAACTTTATCCAACCCTCAGCCGAGCATCCACCTGGCAAAAACGTAAGCGCGTTGCGGTAATCTTGGCGAGTAGAGCGAATTGAGCCATCAACTCTATCTTCGCCGTCCGATCGAATAATGTCGTGGAAGGCAAGATATGCAGTCTGACTTTTTACGCGGTATTCTAATTCTTTAGAGTCGGATACGCGAACTACTTCCGCGGTGTAACTGGGCCATGACTGGCATTTTTGAGTATCGGGACCATCACCAGAATGGTCCTGGAAGTCCCAATGGATTCGCCCTGCGCCTTCGTTGTCCAACTGAGGTCCCCGACCCGTTTCTTCTTCTCACGAGTGTTTCGCTGATTTCGCAGCCTGATCAAGATCAGATGTTGCTGTACTATACTTCGATTGCTCTTTAGGGCCGCAAGGGGCGCGTGTGGCCCAAAGTCCCAATATGTTGGCGCATGATAACAAGACTAGTTTGGCTGCAATCCCCTAAGACCGGATGCTCGCTCGTCGCGACGCTCGGTTGCCGAGAGCTTCATCGGCGTATTGAAGCAGCAGTTTGTTGAGACCGATGCAGCGAAACTTGATGTCAGCCACGGCGATTGCTCAAAACGCCTTCGTTCGCCAAATTGGCATTCCTGCATGGCCCCCTCGTCACGTAAAAGCCCAAAGAGCGGAAGTGGGGTTCTAGTTCTCGATCCCTCGCAACTCTTGAGCTGCTGTGACGACGATGTGCAAAGACTGCATTGCTGACGCAACCTAGAAAACTTAGATAGTCCTTCACTTTTAAGGGAATAGCGCTACCAATGACCGGAAGAATTTTCGAACCCATCAGGGAAAACCTTAAAATCTTTCTGGTTACAGCAGCGGCAATTAGCATCGCCTCGGTGGCCGCTATTTCCATCTATCCAACCAGAGTGGCTGTAAAATCTTCGATTAGGGTTGCGACTGCGCTAAGTTCGAATCGGTGGGAAGCATTGATACCGATAGATCAGATTTCCAAACTCACGTCGGATTTGTATCTTTCAAAAGTCCTGGTAAATCTTGCGTCCCAAGGCGCATCAGATGCTAGTTTGAGGCAGTTTCAAGATCTGAAGGTTGGCTCTATCGGACAGTCTATCAGTTTGCAGAACATCGTGAGTGCCGGCGATGAGGACAGATTCAAAAAGTTTAAAACGTTGATTCTGGATCAAATCGTTCTCGATCAAGTCGGCTTTTCCGAAAACGCGAGGGCGACGATACACCTAACCGTTCAGAGCGCTATTCGGATTGTTGAAAATCTGACGCAGCGGATCGACCGCGCGATACGCGAACTCAAGGAATTGGATCATAGATCCAAGGCTCTTCAGGAATTGGTGAGTGCCTCCCGTTCGCAAATCGACGAAGCGTTGAAAGCGGTTGGCTATTCCAAAGATATGCAAGCTCTTTTTGCCAGAGAAACAGACATTAGAGAAGCGAGAGACGCGGTTATGAACCGCGAGGTTGATCAGAGGCGAATCGACGAGGAGCGGGGTCGCCTAAATCGCGAGATTTCCGACTTGCAGCAGGCCAGAGAGGGTCAGCTCAAGTTGAAAGCAGCTAGCGAGCAAGAACTTTTGTTCGTCTGCGATCCAAGCGTCTTGCTTGAACCGTCGACAATTCCAATAAATATCGGACCACGGCGATTGTTCTTGGTCATCGCAGCAATTATCGCGTCGTTGGCGGCAGCGTACCTGATTGTCATTATGATTAGGCGAACCAGGCTGCCGACGTGAGCGTTCAAACAAGCGGAAATTGGGCGGCGGATACTGCCAACATTGAAAGCTCTGCGGCTTCCGCGACGGTTGCGACCGCGACAGTTGCGACGTTTGCAAAAAGCTTCGTTCCGTTTCAGTTCTTTGGTTCTACTGAAATCTTTGTGGCATCTTTGCTCCTGTGCATTGCCAGTGTGGCAATGAATTCTAGATTGCACGTCACGCGAGCCTGGGAAGTTAAGACGGAGCTACTTCTTATAACCGCTTTCTATGCTCTCGTTGTTGCTAATTTCTTGGTGGTATCCGGCGACGACGTTCCTAGTACGTATTTGGTAGGGACCGTTACGTTTCTTCCCATGTTTTTGGCCCTTGGTTTCGTCACGGCACTGCGAATGAAGCTGCTCGCATGGATTTTGCTATCAGCGTCGGCGATCTACGTGTTTTTCCTATCGGCTTTTATTCTGACGCAGGGCGACGTGTATCAAGACGGCTATTTCGCTGACGTTTTCGGTTTGGGACGAATGGTACTTCTATCGGGCGCGGATACCTCGCAACTCTATCAGAACGTTGGAATATATCTGGCGCTTGGAGCGCTTTCAGCGGCCTATCTTTGCGCCGATTTGAGTAGTGTCATTAAGAAAGCGCTTATCAGTCTCTCACTATGTACTGCCGTCGCTTTGACAATTTTAGTTCAAGCGAGGGGTGCTGCGGCCGGACTGATCTTTGCACTTTCAATCCGTTCTCGGTGGTATTCCCGAAATATTCTTGGTTGGACAATCATAATCTCGGTTTTGGCCGGGCTTCTGCTCTTTGTGTTCGCGGACGATCTCGAGCATCTTCCGATCTGGGTACGAACTATCAATGAATTGTCAAAGGCTGATCCTCCCCCGAATACACGAATTGCAATCTACTCGTTTGCTCTAAAGGCAATCTGGATGGACCCTGCATCCTTTATTTTTGGTAGGGGATTTGGAATGTTTCCCATCGACTATGGCTACAGACCGCCAGACTGGTTGTTGGCGTCGCCGTCAGCTTCGCTTTACCCTCACAATTCAATTTTAGAGGCGCTCTACGAATTGGGTGTTGTCGGAGCGACTTTATATGCGGTCAGTTTGGCTAAGCCGATGATTGTTGGGATGAACGCGACAAAGACTAAAGACGCTTGGTTAGCCAATTCGTGTTTCCTGATGTTCGTTCTTATGGAAATGTTTTCTGGTGCCTTAGCGTATTCATACCCTTTCGTTTTCTTTCTAGGGCTGCTTCTTGGGGCCATCGCTGACTCGCGGCGACAACAGCTGACGGTTGAGATCAACACGAAGGTTCCAACGGCCCTTCTGCGCCAATTGGCATTGTAACGATGTTGGTCGAAAGCTATCTCATAGCCTCCGCATCGATGGTGGGCGCCACAGCTTATTTTACTCTGAAGACGCGCGGGTATATTTCCACGACATCAATGCTGATGGGTTTCTTGCTAGCCTTGTATGGCCCTGCGTACTTGATTTTCATGCTATATTACAATGAAAGCTCTTTAGTTTACCGCCAATTGGCCAATTCCCCCTATTTTGCCGACGGAGTCATTTCTCTCAATCTTTCAATTGCGATCATGTTTTTGGGATGCATCGGTGGAATCGAACTCGCCGATAAATTCTTGTCAGGAAAGCAATATGAACTCGACGGCGCACTGAAACATTGGGAGCACCGACCCCTTAGCAAAAACAGTAATTTCGCGATGCTGCTCGTCGCAACTAACTTATCGCTTTTTGCCTACATGGCTCTAATCTCGCTTCGTGAGGATCATTTTGGAGTTATTTTAGGGTTTTTGAGCGCTCCAAATTTTGCTTCAGCAAAGGACGAGTACCGCCTCCTTTTTGGGGGCAGCAACACCTATGTTTATCGGCTAGTGCTAACTTCAATCGCTCCTTTTTTTCTCATTTGGGGAATCCTAGAGAGTTGGACGTCCAGATCGAAAACACTTTTGCTCGCCTCCCTCCTATTGCTGCTGACTATACTGTTGGGGCGGATGGAAACCTTGAGCAGAGCGCCGGTTGCATTCTTGATCATTCAGCTTGGATTCGCCTGCCTACTGTGTTTACGAAATCGGCTTACGTGGCCCGTAGTGGCATTTGGCTCGGTGATGCTTGAAATGGACCCCGATTTTGGGACCGGAGGCTTAGTTGGAAAAAGGCCGCTCCGTCTGATAGACGGAGTGAGCAATGACGAAGAAGACGAGACGCAAGATCGACGCGGCACTGAAGG
>NZ_JBBIAM010000109.1:0-31915 GCF_054185185.1 Bradyrhizobium sp. UFLA05-153 | reverse complement strand
GCGCAGCACCTTGCGCCATTCCTCGAGGTCGGTCTCCCAGACCGTCTTGTTGATGCCGGCGATGCCGGCATTGTTGACGAGGATATCGATCCTGCCGAAGGCGGCGAGGGTCGCATCATGGGCCTGCTCGACTGCGGCCGTGTCGGCGACGTCGACCTTGAAGACGCGAACGTCGCCGCCGATTTCCTTGGCTGTCTTCTCGGCTAGACCTGAGTCGAAATCCCAGATCGCGACCTTGGCGCCGGAGGCGACGAAGCGTTCGGCGATGGCGCGGCCAAAGCCCTGCGCACCGCCGGTGACGATCGCGCAGCGGCCGTTGAGGTCGATCTTGTTCATGCAAAACTCCTTCCTCGCACCCTCATGGTGAGGAGCGCGCCCTTGGCGCGCGCCCCGGGATGAGGATTAGTCAGAGCATGAAGCCGCCGTCGACGACGAGATCGACGCCGGTGGTGAATGCGCTTTCGTCACTGCCAAGATAGACCGCCATGGCCGCGATTTCCTCTGCGGTGCCGAGCCGGCCCATCTTCTGGCGGGCGATGAACATCTCTTTGCCCTGTGGGCCAACGGCGGCGGCGCGGTCGAGCATCGAGGGCGTCTCGACGGTGCCGGGGCAGATACTGTTGCAGCGGATGCCTTGCGTGATGAAGTCGAGCGCAACCGCGCGCGTGAGCAACGACACCGCCGCCTTGGACGCGCTGTAGACGTAACGGTTGGCCGGCGGCCTCAGCGCTGCGCACGACGAGATGTTGACGATGCTGCCGCCACCACCCGCTATCATCGCCGGCAGAAACGCCTTGACGGTCCGGTGCATGGATTTGACGTTGAGGTCGAACGAGAAGTCCCAGTCTTCTTCCGAACAGTCCAAAATGGTGCCGTTGTGCACGAAACCCGCCGCATTGAGCAGGATGTCGATCTTGCCGGTGCGCTTGGCGAAGGCGTTGACGTCGGCGGTACTGCGAACGTCGAGCTTTGCCGTCTCGGCGACGCCGTCCTTGCCCAGAGTGGCGATGCCACCTTCATTGATGTCGGTGGCGATGACGGTTGCGCCTTCACGCGCGAATGCGATTGCGCATGCGCGCCCGATGCCGGCCGCCGCGGCGGTGACAACGGCGCGCTTTCCCTTGAGGCGGTCTGCCATTTTCTTGTTCTCCTCACCTTGAAACTGTCTATTTCATCGTCATTGCGGGCGAAGCGAAGCAATCCAGAATCTCACCTCGGAGACAGTCTGGACCGCTTCGTCGCTTCGCTCCTCGCAATGACGACGTGGCTGCTAGTGGTTGTCCCGCGCCACGCCAAACGTGCCGGCGACGTTCTGGTAGCGCGTGGCGAGCTCCATGCAGGCGCCGGTCGACTGCTGGCCGACGGTGTTGCGATAGATCTCCTGCCAGGGCGTCTGGTTCGGCGGATGCTTGAAGCCGCCACTGGCCTTCAGCTCGACGTGGCGCTTCTTCACCTCATCATCCGAAATCAGGATATTGGCGCTGCCCTTGTTGAGGTCGATACGCACCTTGTCGCCGGTCCTCAGGATCGCAAGCCCGCCGTCGGCGGCCGCTTCCGGCGAGGCGTTGAGGATCGAGGGCGAGCCCGAGGTGCCGGACTGCCGGCCGTCGCCGATGCAGGGGAGGGCGAGGATGCCGCGTTTGATCAGCGCCGCCGGCGGTTGCATGTTCACGACCTCCGCGCCGCCGGGATAGCCGATCGGTCCGGCGCCGCGGATGAACAGCACGCAACGCTCGTCGATGTCGAGCGAGGGATCGTCGATCCGCTCGTGATAGTCCTCCGGCCCCTCGAACACGATCGCACGTCCCTCGAACGCGTTCAGGTCTTTCGGATTGCTGAGGTAGCGGTCGCGAAACTCCTTGGAGATCACGCTGGTCTTCATGATCGCGGAATCGAAGAGGTTGCCGCGCAGAACCAGGAAGCCGGCGTCCTGCACCATCGGCTTGTCGTAAGCCCAGATCACGTCCTGGTCGGGCTTGGGCGCATTTGCGCAGTTCTCGCCGATGCCGCGGCCGTTGACGGTGAGTGCGTCCTCGTGGATGCGCTTGTGCTTCATCAGCTCGCGCACCACGGTGGGCACGCCGCCGGAGCGGTGAAACTCCTCGCCGAGATAGAAGCCGGCCGGCTGCAGGTTGACCAGCAGCGGCACGTCGTGGCCGTGCTTCTGCCAGTCGTCGATCGTGAGCTCGACGCCGATGTGGCGCGCGAGCGCGTTGATGTGGATCGGTGCATTGGTCGAGCCGCCGATCGCCGAATTCACCACGATGCAGTTCTCGAACGCCTTGCGGGTCAGGAAGTCCGAGGGTTTCAGATCCTCCCAAACCATCTCGACGATGCGCTTGCCCGTCTCGTAGGCGATCTGGCCGCGCTCGCGATAGGGCGCGGGAATCGCCGCGCAGCCCGGCAGCGAGAAACCGAGGGCTTCCGCGAGCGAATTCATGGTCGAGGCCGTGCCCATGGTGTTGCAATGGCCGACCGACGGTGCGGACGAGGCCACGATCTCCATGAACTCCTCGTAGTCGATCTCGCCGGCGGCGAGCCGCTCGCGGGACTTCCAGACGATGGTGCCGGAGCCGGTGCGCTCGCCGTCATGCCAGCCGTTCAGCATCGGGCCGCCCGACAGCACGATCGCCGGCAGGTTGACGGTCGCCGCCGCCATCATGCAGGCCGGCGTCGTCTTGTCGCAGCCGGTGGTCAGAACCACGCCGTCCAGGGGATAGCCGAACAGCACCTCGACGAGACCGAGATAGGCGAGGTTGCGGTCGAGCGCCGCGGTCGGCCGCTTGCCGGTTTCCTGGATCGGATGGGTCGGAAACTCCAGCGCGATGCCGCCAGCCATGCGGATGCCCTCGCGGACGCGGTGCGCGAGCTCGATGTGGTGGCGGTTGCAGGGGGAGAGGTCGTTGCCGGTCTGGGCGATGCCGATGATCGGCTTGCCGGACTGGAGTTCCTCGCGGGTGAGACCGAAATTCAGGTAGCGCTCCATGTAGAGCGCGGTCATGCCGGGGTTATGCGGGTTGTCGAACCATTCCTGGGAGCGAAGGCGCCGGCGGCTGCCATCGGTTGTGGGCGCGTGCCCGTTGGTTGGTTTCTTTGTCATTGGTATCTCCTAGAATGCGAACGCACAGGCGTTGGTCTGTCGTGTCGGCTTGTGCGATGCCCAACAGCGCAAGCCTGCATTCCGCAGCTCGCCTGATGGCGGTCGTTTCCTCACAAGTGCGATACTAGTCATGGGTCCTTGGTAACGCTATCATTTTGTTCGCCCTGCCGCCATGCCGGAAAGCGCCGGCTGGCTGTCGGCGCGCTGCGCCAGCGAGCTTTGCCGCTCGATCACCTTGAAGCCGAGATCGAGCACCGGCTGTTCCGGGCGGCGGCCTTCGATCGCCTCGATCAGCATCGTGGCTGCGGCCCGGCCCATCTCGTAGCGGTTGGTGCGCACGCTGGTGAGCGTAGGGACCGCGCTCGCCATGAATTCGAGGTCGTTGAAGCCGACGATGGCGATCTGATCGGGGACAATGATGTCCCGGCGCCGGCATTCGAAGAGTACGCCGAGGGCAAGGTCGTCGTTGGCGCAAAACACCGCGTCGATATTCGGCTCCCGCCCGAGCAGGTCGGCAAACAGCGTTCCCCCCAGCGTCACCGAGGTCGGTGTGGCCGTCGTGACCAGGAGGTGCTGGTCGAACAGGCCGGCGTCCTTCATCGCCGAGACATAGCCATCCAGCCGCCGCTGCACCCGCGGGTCCATCCGCGCCCCGACGAAGCCGATCCGGCGACAGCCCTGCGCGAACAGGTGCGCGATCGCCGCGCGCGCCGCCTCATAGTGCGAAAAGCCGATCATCATGTCGACCGGGGCGGGCCCAAGCTCCATGATCTGCACGATCGGGCAATCGGCCGCCTCCAGCATCGCGCGCGATTCGGCCGTCTGGTCGATGCCGGTGACGATCAGCCCTGCCGGCTTCTGCGCCAGGAACAGGCGGAGAAGTCTTTCCTCCTGGAGGATGCTGTAGCGCGTGTTGGAGAGCTGGATCGAGTAGCGGCCGCCTTCGGAGGCATCATAGATGCCGCGCAGCACGTCGGAGAACACGTTGTTGGTGAGGGAAGGGATCAGGACGGCGATCACTTCCGTGCGCTGCGAGGCCAATGCACGTGCCGCGAGATTCGGCACGTAGCCGAGCTCGCGTGCGGCGCTCTCGACTCGCGCCCGCTTGGCGACCGACAGCGCCTCGGGATTCCTGAAAAAGCGGGACGCGGTGATAGGGCTCACTCCGGCGAGCTCGGCGACCTCCGCAAGTCGGATCTTGCCCGATTTGGTGCGTTTTCGTCCCATTTGTTGCTCATAGCACAGCCCTCCCTGCAAACAAAGGAACGTTGACAGCGCTACCAGCTAAGACTAACCAAAGACAAATTGCCAAAACCGCGCAAACTGCGGACAATGCTGCCTGTACGATGGGGCCTCGTTGGGTGGAGCCTCAGAAGAAAAGGCGGTAGCGGTGCTCGATGGGCGCTGCGGACCAGTGAGGAGGGAGCTTAGATGTCGTCTGTGCACATCCGCGACGTGCGGAAATCGTTCGGCAATTTTGAAGTCCTGCACGGCGTGACGATTCCTATCGAGGACGGCCAGTTCGTCGTTCTCGTTGGCCCCTCCGGCTGCGGCAAGTCGACGCTGCTGCGCATGCTTGCAGGGCTCGAGAACATCACCTCAGGCACGATCTCGATCGGCGAGCGCGTCGTCAACAATGTCCAGCCCAAGGAGCGGGACATTGCGATGGTGTTCCAGAACTACGCGCTCTATCCGCACATGACCGTCGCCGACAACATGGGCTTCTCGCTCAAGCTGCGCAGCGCGGGCTCTGATGAGATCAACAAGCGAGTCAAGCGCGCCGCCGAGATCCTCGCGCTCACGCCGTTGCTCGATCGCTATCCGCGCCAGCTCTCCGGCGGCCAGCGCCAGCGCGTTGCCATGGGCCGCGCCATCGTGCGCGATCCGCAGGTGTTCCTGTTCGACGAGCCCTTGTCGAACCTCGATGCCAAGCTGCGCGTCGCGATGCGCACCGAGATCAAGGAGCTGCACCAGCGGCTCAAGACCACGACCGTCTACGTCACCCACGACCAGATCGAGGCCATGACCATGGCCGACAAGATCGTCGTCATGCACGACGGCATCGTCGAGCAGATGGGCACGCCGCTCGAACTCTACGACAAGCCCGAAAATCAGTTCGTCGCGGGCTTCATCGGCTCGCCGGCGATGAACTTCCTGAAAGGCCATGTGCGCTCGAACGGGGTGGCGACCTTCGAGGGTCCGAACGGCGTCAAGCTGCCGCTCAAGACCGCGCCCACCGCGTCCGACGGGCAGCCCGCGGTCTATGGCGTGCGGCCCGAGCATTTCACGATCGCCGACGACGGGGCGGAAGCCGAGATCGTCGTGGTCGAGCCGACGGGTTCGGAGACGCAGGTGTTCGCAAAGCTCGGCGGCGAGCAGGTGGTCGCCGTGTTCCGCGAGCGGCACCAGTTCAATCCTGGCGACAAGGTCCGGCTGAAGCCGGATCCGTCGCTGGTTCATCTGTTCGACGAGGGGACAGGAAAACGGCTGAACGCGTAAGGCAGGCTTCAACAAACTAAAAAAAGTTTCATTGGGAGGACGACATGCAAGACTTTACCCGCCGGGCATTGCTTCAAGGCGGAACGGCGCTGGCTGCAACCGGCGCATTGACTGGGCCTGCACTGTTCGAATTCGCGAAAGCCTGGGCGGCGGACTCGCCGTGGAAGGCCGAGCCGGGTGCCAAGCTGACCGTGATGCGCTGGAAGCGCTTCGTGCCGGCGGAAGACGATGCATTCAACGCGATCGTCGCGGCGTTCAAGGCGGCGACGGGCACCGAAATGAACGTGTTCAGCGAATCCTTCGAAGACGTGCAGCCGAAGGCGTCCGTTGCCGCCAACACCGGCTCCGGTCTTGACATCGCCTGGGGCCTCCACACGCTGCCGCAGCTCTTTCCCACCAAAGTGCTGAAGATGAACGACGTCGCCGACTACCTCGGCAAGAAATACGGCGGCTGGACGGATGCGGCGGCCAAGACCTGCAAGCTTGGCGACGACTGGCTGGGCATTCCGGTTACGACCAATGGCGGCTATATGACGTACCGTAAGTCGGCGACCGACAAGGCGGGCTTCAAGGAGTTTCCGAAGGACTTCCCAAGCTTCCTTGAAATGTGCAAAGCGCTCAAGGCGAACAACACGCCGGCCGGCTTTGCGCTCGGACACGCCAGCGGTGACGCCAATGCCTGGCTGCACTGGATCCTCTGGGGGCATGGAGCCTACACGGTCGACCAGAGCGACAAGATCATCATCAATTCGCCGGAGACAATGAAGGCGCTGGAGTACTGCAAGGCGCTCTATGAAACCTTCATTCCCGGGACCCCGTCCTGGAACGACTCCTCCAACAACAAGGCGTACCTGGCCGGCGAGCTCTATTGCACCCTCAACGGCATTTCGATCTACGTCGCCGCCAAGACCGATCCGTCCAAGAAGGACATCGCCGAAGACACCTATCACGCGCTGCACCCGATCGGTCCCGTCGGGAAGCCGTCTGAGTTGCAGCTTGTATTTCCGATTCTCGCCTTCAACTTCACAAAATATCCGAATGCGGCAAAGGCGTTCATCGCGTTCATGATGGAGAAGGAGCAGTACGAGAAGTGGATGGACGGTGCGCAGGGGTATCTGACGCAGACCCTGAACGCCTATGAGTCTGCGCCTGTGTGGACGGCGGATCCCAAGAATGCGGTGTTCGCCCAGGCATCCAAGCGCACCCTGCCGGCGTCCGGCATCGGTACGGTGGGCGAGAAGGCGGCAACCGCAATCGCCGACTTCATCGTCGTTGACATGTTTGCCAACTATTGCACCGGCACGAAGGACGCAAAGGGTGCAATTGCGGAAGCCGAACGGCAATTGAAGCGCATCTATCGCTGATGATCTCGACGCGGGCGGCTGTCTGGCCGCCCGCTCATTCGCACACTGATCAAGGATGTCGGGCATGGCTGATGTCGTAGTTGCTTCCCAAGCCAAGCCTCAGTTTCGCGAGGCGAGCGCCTGGGACCAGCTTAAGTACAACCGCAACTGGCTCGGCTTCTGGTTCATGCTGCCGGCCATGGCCTTCCTGATCTTCTTCCTGGCCTATCCGCTGGGGCTCGGCATCTGGCTGTCCTTCACCGACACCCGCATCGGCCGGGTCGGGCAATTCGTCGGCCTCGAGAATTATCTGTGGCTGTGGGACGACGCCATCTTCTGGCTGTCGGTGTTCAACACGCTGCTCTACACCATCGTCGCCAGCGCCCTCAAATTCGCGATCGGGCTCTATCTCGCGCTGCTCTTGAACGAGAACATGCCGTTCAAGGCGATGCTGCGCGCGATGGTCCTGATCCCCTTCATCGTGCCGACGGTGCTCTCGGCGCTGGCGTTCTGGTGGATCTTCGATTCCCAGTTCTCGATCATCTCGTGGTCGCTGAAGCATCTCGGCCTGATCAGCCAGAACATCAATTTCCTCGGCGATACGACTTGGGCACGCATTTGCGTGATCTTCGCCAATATCTGGCGCGGCGTGCCGTTCGTGGCGATCACGCTGCTCGCCGGCCTGCAGACGGTGTCGCCCTCGCTCTATGAAGCTGCAACGCTGGATGGCGCCACGCGCTGGCAGAATTTCCGGTACATCACCTATCCGCTGCTGACGCCGATCATCGCGGTCGTGATGACCTTCTCGGTGCTGTTCACCTTCACCGACTTCCAGCTGATCTGGGCGATGACCCGCGGCGGCCCGGTCAATGCCACTCATCTGATGGCGACGCTGTCCTATCAGCGCGCGATCATCGCCGGGCAGCTCGGCGAAGGCGCGGCGATATCGAGTGCAATGATTCCGTTCCTGCTCGCAGCGATCATGGTCTCATGGTTCGGGCTGCAGCGTCGCAAGTGGCAGCAGGGAGAGAGCAATGACTGACCTGCCCACCAGATCCATCGATCTCAAAAATGTGCTGTCGGGCTCGGCGCCAACGGCCGATCACAGCGAGGGCATGAGCTATCTGCAGTCGGTGCCGCGGCGGATCGTGACGCTGTATCTGCCGCTCACGATCATCGTCGTGGTCTTGCTGTTTCCGTTCTACTGGATGGCGCTGACCTCGGTGAAACCGGACGAGCAGTTGCTCGATCTCGACAGGTACAATCCGTTCTGGACCTGGAATCCGACTTTCAAGCATTTCCACAAGCTTCTGTTCGAGAGCTACTATCCGCACTGGCTCTGGAACACGATGTATGTGGCGATCTGCGCCACGGTGCTCTCGATCATTGCATCGGTGCTGGCGGCCTATGCCATCGTGCGCTTGCGCTACAAGGGGGCCAATCTCGTCGGCGGCCTGATTTTCCTCGCTTACCTCGTGCCGCCGTCGATCCTGTTCATCCCGCTCGCCACCGTCGTGTTCCAGTACGGCCTGTTCGACTCGCCGATGGCGCTGATCCTGACCTATCCGACCATCCTGATCCCATTCTCGACCTGGCTGTTGATGGGCTATTTCAAGACCATCCCGTTCGAGCTCGAGGAGTGCGCGCTGATCGATGGGGCGAGCCGTTGGCAGATCCTGATCAAGATCGTGCTGCCGCTGGCAATCCCCGGCCTGATCTCGGCCTTCATCTTCTGCTTCACGCTGTGCTGGAACGAGTTCATCTACGCGCTGACCTTCCTGCAATCGACCAGCAACAAGACGGTGCCGGTCGCGATCGTCAACGAGTTCGTGGATGGCGACATCTACCGCTGGGGCTCGCTGATGGCGGGGGCGCTGGCGGGATCGCTGCCGCTGGTTATCCTTTACGCCTTCTTCGTGGAGCATTATGTGTCGGCGATGACCGGCGCTGTGAAGGAATGATTGCGGGCCCGCGTCACGAGCGCTTCCCGAACGGGCGCGCTCAAGACCAATAAGAAGGAGTAGGCTCTTGCACATTCTGGTTCTCGGCGCTGCCGGCATGGTCGGCCGCAAATTGTGCGAACGGCTGCTGCGCGACGGCCGGCTCGGCAAGAGCGACATCACCAAGCTGACCATGCATGACGTGGTCGAGCCGAAGAAGCCCGAGAAGGCCGGCTTTGCCGTCGAGACGGTGTCCGGCGATTTTGCCGTTCCCGGAGCCGCCGAGAAGCTGATCGCGGGGCGCCCCGACGTGATCTTCCATCTGGCCGCCATCGTCTCCGGCGAGGCCGAGCTCGATTTCGACAAGGGCTATCGCATCAATCTCGACGGCACGCGGATGCTGCTCGACGCCATCCGCCTCACTGGCGGTGGCTACAAGCCGCGCGTGGTCTTTACCTCGTCGATTGCGGTGTTCGGCGCCCCGTTCCCTGATGCGATCGGCGACGAGTTCTTCCACACGCCGCTGCTCAGCTACGGCACCCAGAAGGCGATCGGTGAACTGCTGCTCGCCGACTATTCCCGCCGCGGCTTCCTCGACGGCATCGGCATCCGCCTGCCGACCATCTGCATCCGGCCCGGCCTGCCCAACAAAGCGGCATCCGGCTTCTTCTCCAACATTTTGCGCGAGCCGCTGGCCGGCAAGGAAGCGATCCTGCCGGTCTCCGAGGACGTCCGCCACTGGCACGCGACGCCGCGCTCCGCGGTCGGCTTCCTGCTCCATGCCGGCACGATGGATCTCGCGGCGGTCGGCCCGCGCCGCAATCTCACCATGCCCGGCCTGTCGGCGACCGTCGGCGAGCAGATCGCGGCCTTGAAGCGGGTCGCGGGCGAGAAGGTCGCCGCGCGTATCAAGCGGGAGCCGGATCCCTTCATTGTGGGCATTGTCGGCGGCTGGCCGCGCAATTTCGATGCACGGCGCTCGCGCGAGCTCGGCTTCACCACCGCCGAGAAGAGCTTCGATGATATCATCCGCATTCACATCGAAGACGAGCTCGGCGGCAATTTCGTCGCCTGACGCAACCGGTGAACAGTGTGGATCGAGTCATGGCGAGCGTTGCTTGCATCGGTGAATGCATGGTCGAACTCCGGCAGGCCCAAGGAGGCGGGCAGTCCGGCGGCCAGGGGCCGGGCGGCGGCCTCTACTCGCGCGGCTTCGGCGGCGATACGCTCAACACGGCCGTCTATCTCGCGCGGCTCGAGGTCAAGGTCGACTATTTCACCGCACTCGGCGACGATGCCTTGAGCGAGGAGATGGTGGCGGCCTGGACTGCCGAGGGCGTCGGCACCAGGCGCGTGGTGCGTCTGCCGGGCAAGCTGCCCGGACTCTACATGATCCAGCTTGATGCCAAGGGCGAGCGCCAGTTCTTTCACTGGCGCGAGAGCGCGGCTGCGCGCCGGCTGATGGACCTGCCGGAGACCGACGAGATCCTCAACTCCCTGATGAGCTACGACATCGTCTATCTCTCCGCGATCACGCTCTCGATCTACGATCAGGCCGGGCGCGAGCGCCTGTTCGCGGCGATCAAGCGGGCGCGCCTGCTCGGCACCCGCTTCGTGTTCGACACCAACTTTCGCGCCCGCGCCTGGCCCGATCGCGACGTCGCCCGCGCGGTGTTTGCCGCGGCCTTCGAGGCGGCCGACATCGTGCTCACCTCGACCGAGGATCTGCTCGCGCTGTACCCCGGCGAAAGCCACGCTGATTTGATGGCGCGCATCCCCACGCCCGAGCTGGTGTTCCGTCTCGCCGAGCCGGTCAGCCTGTTGCGCTTTCCGGGCGGAACCAGCGAGGTGCGTGCCGAGCCGCTGACCAAGCCGGTGGTCGATACCACCGCGGCCGGTGACAGCTTTGCCGCGGCCTATATCGCGGCCCGGCTTGCCGGCTCCGATCCGGTCGAGGCCGCACAGGCCGGCCATCGCCTCGCGAGCCTCGTGATCTGCTATCCTGGTGCCATCATTCCGGCGTATGCCATGCCGCCGAAGAAGCGGCACCGGCCGGTAACCTCACGCCAAGCGACAAAGTGAAGATCGAAACGATATGACCACGACTATCAAACAGGAAAAGCTCGCCGCGCTGTTCAAGGCCGCGACCGTCATCCCGGTCCTCACCATCGAGCGTCTCGAGGATGCCGTGCCGCTGGCGCGTGCCCTCGTTGCCGGTGGCGTCAAGACACTGGAGGTGACGCTGCGCACCTCCGTTGCGATCGAGGCGGCGAAAGCGATGATATCGGAGGTGCCGGATGCGATCGTCGGAATCGGCACCATCCTCAACCCGGCCGACCTCGCGCGCGCCGAGAAACTCGGTGTCAAGTTCGGCATCAGCCCGGGTGGCACGCCCGATCTCTTGAGGGCCGCCGCCGACAGCGCCTTGCCCTTTGCCCCGGGCATTGCGACCGCATCCGAGCTGATGCAGGCCCTGGCATTCGGCTTCGATCTGGCAAAGTTCTTCCCGGCGGAGCAGGCCGGCGGCATCAAGGGCCTGCGGGCCCTGGGCGGTCCGTTCCCCAATGTGCGCTTTTGCCCTACCGGCGGCGTCGGCGAGGCCAATGCGGCGACCTGGCTCGCCGAGCCGAACGTGCTGGCGGTCGGCGGTTCCTGGCTCTGCCCGGCGGCGGAGATCAGGGCCGGGAACTGGGCCGGCATAACTGCCATCTGCCAGCGCACCCTGAAGGGCCTCAAAGCCGCGTGAAGTTTTGGTGAACTCTTGGGCCCGATGGGCTAAGAATCGGCCCAAGGGGAGATGAGGGAAGACCTGAGGAGAGTGACCATGACCGCCAGCATCGTCGGATGGGCGCATACACCGTTCGGCAAGTTCGACACGGAGACGGTCGAAAGCCTCGTCACGCGCGTCGCCAATGAGGCGCTTGCGGATGCCTGCATCTCCGCCAGCGATGTCGACGAGATCCTGCTCGGTCATTTCAACGCAGGCTTCTCGCCGCAGGATTTTACCGCCTCGCTGGTGCTACAGGCCGATCCCCATCTGCGCTTCAAGCCGGCGACCCGCGTCGAGAACGCCTGCGCCACCGGCTCGGCCGCCGTGCACCAGGGCCTGCGCGCGATCGCGGCCGGTGCTGCCAAAATCGTGCTGGTCGTCGGCGTCGAGCAGATGACGCGCACGCCGGGTCCGGAGATCGGCAAGAACCTGCTCAAGGCCTCGTACCTGCCGGAAGACGGCGACACCGTTGGCGGTTTCGCCGGCGTGTTCGGCAAGATCGCCAGCGCCTATTTCCAGAAATACGGCGACCAGTCCGATGCGCTGGCGCTGATCGCGGCCAAGAACCACAAGAACGGCGTCGCCAACCCCTTCGCCCAGATGCGCAAGGATTTTGGCTTCGAGTTCTGCCGCTCCGAGAGCGAGAAGAATCCTTACGTCGCTGGTCCCCTGAAGCGCACCGACTGCTCTCTCGTCTCCGACGGCGCCGCGGCACTGGTGCTGGCCGACGCCGAGACAGCGAAGGGCATGGGCAAGTCGATCGGCTTCCGCGCCACCGCGCACGCCCAGGACTTTTTGCCGATGAGCAAGCGCGACATCCTTCAGTTCGAGGGCTGCACCGTCGCTTGGCAGCGCGCGCTGGAGAAGGCCGGCGTTTCGCTCGCCGACCTCTCCTTCGTCGAGACCCACGACTGCTTCACGGTCGCCGAGCTGATCGAATATGAAGCGATGGGCCTGACGCCGAAGGGGCAGGGCGCCCGCGCCATCAAGGAAGGCTGGACGCTGAAGGACGGCAAGCTGCCGGTCAATCCGTCGGGCGGGTTGAAGTCGAAGGGCCATCCGATCGGCGCCACCGGCGTCTCCATGCACGTGATGGCCGCAATGCAGCTTGCAGGCCAGGCGCCCGAGGGCATGCAGATCAAGAACGCCAGGCTCGGCGGCATCTTCAACATGGGCGGCGCGGCGGTCGCCAACTACGTTTCCGTCCTGGAGCCGTTGAAGTAACCCGTAAGGGTGGGCAAGACCGCGAATGCGCCATGCCCGTCCTTCCTTGCGCTATGTCAAGGTGGGCACGTTTCGGTTCGCTCACCCTCGTGCTCTTGATTGATTTCCGGGGAATGCATCATGAGCAATGATAGCTCGCTGTCACTAGACGAACTCAACGATCGCATCGCGATCCTCGAGGGCAATATCAGGCAGCTCATCGAGCAGGCCGCCGCTGCGTCCGGCGAGCAGAGCGAGGCGCGTATCGCCGATCGCATCAACCAGCAGAACGACGAGCTCGACCGGCTGCTCAAGATCCGCGAAGCCCGCCAGAAGAAATAAGCGGCGCGCCGTGCTCGCACGCGGCGCATGCGGCCATACGCCGGCCGCCCTTGCTTGAGCCTCGCCGCTTCAGTTAGCTGGCCGAAATCGCGGGCCGCATCTTTGGCCCCGCGCAATCGGGAGTGAACGATGGGGCCACTAAAGGGCATCAAGGTCATCGACATGACGACCGTGCTGATGGGACCGTATGCGACCCAGATGCTCGGTGACTACGGTGCCGACATCGTCAAGGTGGAGTCGCTCGAAGGCGACGTCACCCGCCTGATCGGCCCGATGCGTCATGCTGGCATGGGCCCGGTATTCCTCAACACCAATCGCAGCAAGCGCTCGATCTGCCTCGACCTGAAGAAGCCGGCCGGCCGCGACGCCGTGCTGCGGCTGATCAGGGACGCCGACGTCCTCGTCTACAACGTGCGGCCGCAGGCCATGGCGCGCCTTCAGCTCGGCTATGACGTGGTCTCCGCGATCAACCCGCGCCTCGTCTATGCGGGCGTATTCGGCTTCGGCCAGGACGGGCCCTATGCCGCAAAGCCCGCCTATGACGACTTGATCCAGGGCGCAACCGCGCTGCCCGCGCTGATGGCGCAGACCGGCGACGGCGTGCCGCGCTACGTGCCGAACGCGCTGGTCGATCGCATCGTCGGCCTCACCGCGGTCGGTGCGATCTGCGCCAGCCTCGTGCATCGCGACCGCACCGGGCGCGGTCAGCGCGTCGACATCCCGATGTTCGAGACCATGGCCGGCTTCGTCATGGGTGATCACATGGGTGGGCTCACCTTCGAGCCGCCGCTCGACAAGGGCGGCTACGCGCGGCATCTGTCGCGCGACCGCAGGCCGTACAAGACTGCGGACGGCTATCTCAGCGTGATCGTCTACAACGACAAGCAGTGGCAGAATTTTTTCGAGGCGACCGGCCGCGACGATCTGCGCGCCGACAAGAGGTTTGCGACCTTTGCCGGCCGCGCTGCGAACATCGATTTCGTCTATGCCGAGCTCGCGCGCATCTTCGAGACGCGCACGACCGCCGAATGGATCGAGCTTTTGACCAGGGCCGACGTACCGGTCATGCCGATGCACGATCTGCAAACTATTCTGCACGATCCGCATCTGGAGGCGACCGACTTCTTTCCGGTCGTCCACCATCCGACCGAAGGCCCGATCCGCAGCATGAAGGTCACCGCGACGTGGTCTGACACCGACGCCGAACCGTCACGGCTCGCGCCGCGCCTCAACGAGCACGGCGCGGAGATTTTGAAGGAGATCGGCTATTCCGCCGACGAGATCGCGGCCCTGATACGTGACGGCGTGACCCGTTCGCCGCCCGAATAGGGAGGAGGAGATGACGGCTCTCTCATCCGTCATTCCGGGGCGATGCGACAGCATCGAACTATGGTGCGCACTTGCGCACCTGAGAATCTCGAGATTCCGGGTTCGGTCTTACGGACCGCCCCGGAATGACGATGGGGAGGTGGTAACATGAGCTTCATAACCGGCGTCGGGCTCACGCCCTACGGCAAGCATGAAGGCTCATCCTCGCTCGACCTGATGAGCCGCGCGGCCCAGCTTGCGCTCGACGATGCCGGGCTGACGCGCGCGGAGATCGACGGCGTCCTCTGCGGCTATTCGACGGTGTCGCCGCACATCATGCTGGCGACCGTCTTCGCCGAGCATTTCGGCATCCGCCCCAGCTACGCCCACGCCGTGCAGGTCGGCGGCGCGACGGGCCTCGCGATGACCATGCTCGCCCGTCATCTGGTCGAGGCCGGGGTGGTGCGGCATGTGCTCGTTGTCGCCGGCGAGAATCGCCTCACCGGGCAAAGCCGCGATGCCTCGATCCAGGCGCTGGCGCAGGTCGGACATCCCGATTACGAGGTGCCGCTCGGCCCGACCATCCCCGCCTATTACGGCCTCGTTGCCTCCCGCTACATGCATGAGTACGGCGTGACGGAGGAGGACCTCGCGGAATTCGCCGTGCTGATGCGCGCGCACGCCTGCACCCATCCCGGCGCGCAATTCCACGAGCCGATCACGGTCGCGGACGTGATGGCGTCCAAGCCCGTGGCGCTGCCGCTAAAACTGCTCGACTGTTGCCCGGTGTCCGACGGCGGCGCCGCCTTCGTGATCAGCCGCGAGCGGACCGGCGAGGCCGGCGTGCGGATCCGCGGCTGCGCGCAGGCGCATACCCATCAGCATGTCACCGCAGCTCCGGCGCTCAGCGAGCTTGGCGCCGAGATTTCGATCGCGCGCGCGAAGCAGGCTTCTGGTCTTGCGATCTCCGATGTGCGCTATGCCGCGGTCTATGACAGCTTCACCATCACGCTCGCGATGCTGCTTGAAGACCTCGGCCTTGCCGGACGCGGCGAGGCCGCCGCGCGCGTGCGGTCCGGATATTTCAGCCACGACGGACGCATGCCGCTCAACACGCATGGCGGACTCCTCAGCTACGGACATTGCGGCGTCGGCGGCGCGATGGCGCATCTGGTCGAAACGCAGCTCCAGATGACCGGACGCGCAGGCGATCGTCAGGTCCGCGACGCCTCGATCGCGCTGCTGCATGGCGACGGCGGCGTGTTGTCCTCCCATGTCAGCATGTTCCTGGAGCGGGTGCGATGAGCGCGCGAATCGCGGACTGGACCAAGGGCGAGGCGGCGATCGTCTATCAATGCTGCAGATCGTGCGGCGGCGTGCAGTACTTCCACCGCGACTTCTGCGCAGCCTGTGGCGCGCCAGATCCGCGGGAGCATCGCGCGAGCGGCAAGGGCAGGGTCTACGCCACTTCGCTGGTTTGCCGCGCGGCCACGCCCGAGACGCGCGCACATGTGCCCTACAACATCCTGCTCGTCGATTGCGCCGAGGGCTTTCGCATGATGGCGCACGGTGAGAAGGATCTCGCGATTGGCGACGAGGTCACCGCGCAGTTCGTGTCGTTTGCCGGAAGGTTCGTGCCGTTTTTCGGCAAGGTTTAATTAATGGTTTTCGTCATTCGGGGGCGGTCAAACGGACCGAACCTGGAACGGAATTCTGGGTCTGGTTACCGGGCCGCGCGCTTTGCGCGGTCCCGTACGCACCACCCCGGAATGACGAAATCTCTTTTTAGCGCCCGTAGAACAATATGCTGGCGATGACCAGCATCGCCGTCACCGCCAGCATATGCGCGAACGCTTCCGAGGCCGCCCTCCTGGTGGCTTCCTTCATGCCGTTTACTCCCTAGACCTGGGCGTGACTCATCGCTGCGCGCGCTGCGCAAGCGACGGTCCCATTTTTTTACTCGGAACACCCCACTTCGAGTATTCGCTGCGATTTGTCCCCACGCGGCGAATATCGACGGTTGCAAGGTCGTTCAGCATTACGGCGGCAATTTGACTCGATGTTGTTGCTCTTGCGTCGGTGCAAGAATAGTCTCGAGAAACCGTCCGTAAAAGCCGCTACAAGAGCAATACTCAAGGTGACTGATGGCCCGTATCGACTACGCCGATCCTTCCAAGGCGTCCGAGCGCACCCGCGACATACTCGCCAAGAATCGCAACGCCAACATCTTCCGCATGATGTCGCATTCGTCTGACTATTTCGTGCAGTACTGCCGGCTGGGCGGCGCGATCAGGAGCCGGGGCGAGCTTGACCCGATCGTGCGGGAGCTTGCGATCACGCGGACCGGGATTCTCTGCGAGGCGCCTTACGAGATCATCGCGCACAAGCGCATCGGCAAGACGGTCGGCGTCACCGACGAGCAGAACGAGGCGCTTGCGAACTGGCAGGCGGCGACGTGCTTTACCGAGACGCAGCGCGCGGCGCTCGCGTTCACTGATGAGATCGTCAAGCTGAACAAGCCGACGGACGCGACCTTCAAGGCGATCGCCGCAAAACTCACGCCGGGCGCGCTGGTCGAGTTGCAGCTTGCGGTCGGCTTCTACATCATGACGTCGAAGTTTCTTGAGACATTCGAGATCGACCTCCAACCGGTGACGGAGGTGGTAGGCTGATCCGAAAAAACGGCGAGGAATGCCGATGACGATCGATGAGTATGCAGCCTGGGCCGCGACGATTGCGAAAGTCGATGAGCACCCGACTAATGAGCGGTTGTCCTATCTCGGGCTTGGCCTCGCCGGCGAAGCCGGCGAGGTCGCGGAGCACATCAAGTTGCTGTTGCGCGATAGCTGGCTCGACGAGGCGGGGCTCGTCGATGAGCTCGGCGATGTCATCTATTACTGGGCCTGCCTGTGCGCGGCGACCGGCCAGAAGCCATCCGAATTGCTCCAGGCAAGCGCAGCCAAGATCAACAGGCGCCTGCGCGAGGCGGCGAGCCGCTGAACCGCAGCTTGCTCAGGTCGAGGTGAGAATATCCACCTTGGCGTTGGCGACGATCAGCCGGTCGGCGAGGAGCTGCGCCAGGTTACGCATGATGCGCTCGCTGGCGTGCGGATGCTGCTGACGAAAACGCTCGAAATCCTTCAGCGGCACCTCGAAGGCGGTCGCTGCCATGTCGGCCAATACGTCCGCGGAGCGGGTCGATTCCAGCAGCGCCATTTCGCCGAATGCCATGCCGGCCGTCAGCGTCGCCAGGCGAACGCCGTCGGGCAGCGTGACGTGCACCGCGCCGCTGCGCAGGAAGAACAGGGAATCGGCGGGATCGCCGGCCGCGACGATTTTTTGGCCGGTCTGGTAGGTGCGGATCGTGCAGAGCGAGCCGAGGTCGGTCAGCTCTTCCTCGCTCAAGCCCGCAAGCAGCGGCTGCTCGACGAGCTCCGTGGTCTCGTGAAAATCGATCGCGCCGCCATAGCGGTAGACGATCTGGTCTTCCGCCCATTCGATCGCGGTGTCGAGCAGGTAGAAGTCGCGAACGTTCTTCAGCTTCGCCGTCCATTCGCGAAGCGCGTTCCATTCCCGCGAGGCGCGCTGGACGCCGGACAGGACCACGGTGACGTTCAGTGCGGCGAGCTCCTCAAAAGCCTCAGCAACGAGGCGCGCGCCGGCGCGTGTGGTCGAGGTGACCCGGTGCAGGTCGAAGATCACGAGTTGAGGCCGCGGTCGCGCGGCAAGCCGCCGCGAGATGTAGTCGACGGCCGAGAGCGACAGGGTGCCGACGAGCTCGATGACGCGAACCTCGTCCTCGTGGGCTGCGAGGATCTCGCGCTCGCCGAGGCGGCGGACGCGGCGCGAAGGGCTCTGGCCGATGTGATAGTCCGCGATGATCGCGTTGCGCGCGTCGTCGCTGCGGTTGAGCATGTGCAGGTCGTAATGCGAGGACAGCGCCTCGCAGACCTTGATGCCGCGCACGCTGTTGCCGTGCTTGTCGAGGTTTGGCGAATAGCTGCCGAGCCCGAGCCGGGCGGGTAGGGCAGCGAGAATGCCGCCACCGACGCCGCTCTTGGCGGGGATGCCGATCCGGTAGATCCATTCGCCGGCATAGTCGTACATGCCCGACGACGTCATCACCGATAGCGTCCGCGAGATCGCGTAAGGCGTCATCACCTGCTCGCCGGTGACCGGGTTGACGCCGCGGTTGGCAAGGGTTGCCGCCATCACCGCGATGTCGCGCGCGGTGACTAGCACGGCGCATTGCCGGAAATAGACGTCGAGTACGGCCGCGACATTATCCGCGATCACCGCATTGGTTTTCAGGAGATAGGCGATGGCACGGTTGCGGTCGCCGGTCTGGCTTTCGGAGGTGTAGACGGCCTCGTCCACGTCCAGCTCGCGCCCGGCGAAGCGACCGAGTGCCTTGCGAATCTCCTCGAACGCCGCCTCGCCCTTGCACTCCTGGATCAACCCAGTGCAGGCGATCGCGCCGGCATTGACCATCGGGTTGAACGGATGGTTTTCCGCATTGAGCCGGATCGAGTTGAAGGGATCGCCCGAGGGCTCGACGCCAATCGCGCTTTCGACCCGCGCCGCGCCCAGCACGTCCAGCGCCAACGCGAACACGAACGGCTTTGACATCGACTGGATGGTGAAGGGCACCCGGCTGTCGCCCACTTCATAGACATGGCCGTCCAGCGTCGCGAGACTGATGCCGAAATAGGCAGGGTCGGCCTTGCTGAGCTCGGGGATGTAGTCGGCCACCGTGCCGGAGTTTTCGGCACCGAATTCGGCGTGGCAAGTGTCGAGGAACCGCAGTAAAGGCGGCTTCGTTTGTGTCCAGGCGCTGGCAGGCGATGATAGCGGTGTCATGTCCTCCTTGTGCAACGCCATCAGGACGCGCGCAACCCGCCCGGAATGGGCTGCCCACGCAACGCTAGCGACTCAACGAAAGATTTCATCGTTCGGGCCGGGTAAGCCTGCGACCGTCGCGGTGCTGATTGCATTGTCAGCTCGCGATGATCGCGATCGCCTGGCCTTCGGCGACGACGTCGTCCAGCTTGACGAGGAGCGATGTGATCGTGCCTGCCGCAGGCGAGGGCACCGGAATTTCCATTTTCATGGCCTCGACGAATGCAACGTCGTCGCCATCCGCGACGCTTTTTCCAACTTCAACGGGAATCGCGCAGATGCGTCCTGCGACTTCCGTGACGATCTTAATTTCTGGCATGCCAATCGCCTTTTTGTTGTCGTCGCAAGATGCCTGAGGTAGCGTGTCCTTCAAGCGGAATTTAATTCCGCAGAGCGAAACATAGTGGTAGGAAACATGGGACGACGTTCGGAGCGGTTGAGTAGGCAAGGCATGCTCGCTGGCGAGGCTGGCGAAAGTGATGTCATCCAGGTGGTATCGCGCGCATTCGATGTGTTGCGATGCTTCGAGGGCCACGAGGCGCGGCTCGGCAATCTCGAAATCTCCAATCGCTGCGGCCTGCCGCGCTCGACGGTGTCGCGGCTCACGCACACGCTGACGCGCATGGGGCAGCTGGTGTATCTGCCGCGCGATCAGAAATACCGGATCGGGCCGAGCGCGGTCGCGATGGGCGCCTCGATGATGAAGGGCGCGCAGCTGCGCAACCTCATCCACCTGCGGCTCGAGGATGTCGCCGAGCAATTGCCGGGGACGGTGGGCTTCGTCATCCCCGATCGGTTCCATCTCGTCTATCTCGAGTTTGCCCGCTCGGCGAGCGCGCTCGGCTTGCATGAAGGAACCGGCAGCCGGATCGCGATGGCCTCGACTGCCGCGGGTGCCGCTTATACGGCGGCGCTACAGCCGGAGATCGGCGATGCCCTGGTCGCGGAGATGGAGCGGGAAGCGCCGGAGGCGGCGCGGCTTCTGAAGCCGCGCATCGAGGCCAATCGCCAGTTCCTGCGTGAGCATGGCTATGTCGTGGCCTGCGGCCTGTGGAGCCCGCACATCAACGGCGTCGCGGTGCCGATGTGGTCGCCGCAATACCAGACTGTCGTGGTGGTCACGATCGGCCTCCTGGCAGCCATGTATGACGAAGAACGATTGCACAGCGAAGTCGCGCCGCTGATGGTGAAGCTCGGCAAGGCGGTCGGCGACCTGCTCGAAGGCGCCGAGGGCGACTTCCTCAACAATCGTCTCGAGCGCAAGCCGATCGCGATGGCCGTGCGAAATAACAACAAGCCTATCGCGCCGGAGGGACTGAATGAACTGGAAGCCGGAACTCGACGAGCTCGCCCGGCGCGAAGCCTTCGCGCGGGAGATGGGCGGCGTTGACAAGGTCAAGCGACAGCATGACCAGGGCCGACTGACTGTTCGGGAGCGTATCGACGGGCTGATCGACAAAGGCAGCTTTCACGAGATCGGTGCCGTCTCCGGCATCGGTGAATACGACGCGCATGGCGAGCTCAAGCATGTGACGCCGGCCAACTGCGTGTTCGGCCGCGCCAGGGTCGACGGCCGCACGGTGGTAGTGGTTGGCGACGATTTCACAGTGCGCGGCGGCTCGGCAGATGCGTCGATCTCCGCCAAGCCGCTGATGGCGGAGGAGATGGCGCACGATTTCCGCCTGCCCATCATCCGCATCATCGAGGGCTCCGGCGGCGGCGGCTCGGTCAAGACGATCGAGACCAAGGGCGCGGCGAACCTGCCGGGTGGCATCGGCGGCACGCGCTGGTATCGCTTCACGACGGAGAATCTCGCGCGCGTGCCTGTCGTGGCGCTGGGGCTCGGTTCGGTCGCGGGCCTCGGCGCGCGGCGCTTTCTGTCCTATCTGCCGTCATCGGTCTACGAATTGCCGCCGACGCTGCCCTGTCATGACGACCCGGAACGCATTGACGAGGGCTTGACGAAGGCCGTGCCACGCAACCGCCGGCAGGTCTACAAGATGCGCCCCATCATCGAGTCCGTCGTCGACAAGGGCTCGTTCTTCGAGGTCGCCGGCAATTTCGGCAAGCCGGTCATCGTTGGCCTCGCGCGGCTCGAGGGCAGGGCTGTAATGCTGCTTGCCAGCGATCCCTTCCACTATGGCGGCTCGTGGACCGCCGACGCCTGCCAGAAGGTGGTGCGCTGGGTCGACTTCGCCGAAACCTTCCATCTGCCGGTCGTCTATCTCATGGATTGCCCGGGCTTCATGATCGGGCTGGACGCGGAGAAGGCCGCCACGATCCGCCACGGCGTGCGCGCCATGGCCGCGGTCAACCAGACCACGGTGCCCTGGTGCACGGTGATCCTGCGCAACGCGTTTGGCGTTGCCGGCGTCGTACATCAGCCGGCCGATCGCTTCTCGATCCGCTACGCCTGGCCGTCGGCCTATTGGGGATCGCTGCCGCTCGAAGGCGGGATCGAGGCGGCCTATCGCGCCGACATCGATGCGGCGGAGGATAAGGCGGCGAAGCTGAAGGAGATCGAGGATCGCCTCAACAAGCTGCGCTCGCCGTTCCGCTCGGCCGAAAAGTTCTGGGTCGAAGAGATCATCGATCCCCGCAAAACGCGGTCCCTGCTGTGCGAGTTTGCGCGGCTGGCCGAGCCGCTCAGGACGCCGGGGCCGCCGGCGAATATGACGATCAGGCCGTAGCTTCGTCGCGCATCGCGAGGCGACGCGCGGACTACCGGCAGTTTTCGCGTCGAGCCATGGCGCTCGTGCTCACGTCTCCGTTTCGACTGGAAGCCATTCATCTCCTGCCTTCCGCCGATAGACCGACATTGCGAACCGGTCGGGCAGGCCACTGCCGCCGATCTTGGCGGCGGCAGTGATGGAGGATTGAGGATCAACGCCTGGGTAGCGACGCCATCACTTCACCCGCGTCGCCGTCTTCGAGGCAAGGTGTGACGGTCAACGGGAGCAGGTCAGCCCATTGTGCGTGCCAGCGATACATCGCCTTTGGATCACTCGATTCAGAGATCGCAAATCCCTGTCCGTTCATTCCATGCCAGCGGCCCAGCATCTTGACGCCTTCGGGTGGTGCTCCGCCGGTTTCCAGAAAGCGGGCGACGGCTGCATTGAAAGTGCCTTGAGGTACACTCCACGTGGTTATGAATTTCATGCGATTCTCCCATAACTTGAATTATCGGATGAATGCCGCGGCGGCGCCGCCTGCGCAGGATAGCGTCTGCGGATCGAATAACAACGGCGAATGAAGAGGTGCGTTAGTGTGATGCAGGGCGCCGCTCTCCGGCACGCGCCCTGGTGCAAAGCGGACATGGTGATACGTCGCGAGTGAAGTACCTTCGGTTGGTGCGTGAGCGCTGGGTTCAATCGAGCATTGCCGGTTTTGACTCTAAGCAGCGCGCCAGCATCGCGTACCTCGCCAAGAGCTACGGATTTCACACAATCCATGGCGACCGGGACGCAGTAGAGAAGGGGGCCTGGTCGGCTATGGCCCGCGCACCCCTGGGCATCGGGCCACATTCAGCAGCGCGGCATGGTGACCCTTTTACGCGACTGCAGGCGCAGGCTTTGGATGCCGCGCGAGCGCCAGCACGATCAGCGCGGCGAACACGCAGAGTGCGCCGGCGATGAAGAAGGCGGGCAGGTAGCTCGCCAGCAGCGTCCGCGACAGGCCGGCGCCAAAGGCGGCGGTGCCGGCGCCGAGCTGGTGGCCGGCAAAAATCCAGCCGAACACCAGATTGGCGCGCTCGGGGCCGAATTTTTGCGCCGTCAGGCGCACCGTCGGCGGCACGGTGGCGATCCAGTCGAGACCGTAGAACATCGCAAACAACGACAGGCCGTAGAAGGAGAAATCGCTGAACGGCAGGAACACCAGCGAGAGCCCGCGCAGGCCGTAGTACCAGAACAGCAGCCAGCGATTGTCGTAGCGGTCGGACAGCCAGCCGGACATGATGGTGCCGAAGAAGTCGAAGATGCCCATCGCAGCTAACAGGCTTGCTGCCTGCACTTGCGGGATGCCGAAATCAAGGCACATCGGGATCAGGTGCACCTGGACGAGACCGTTGGTCGAGGCGCCGCAGACGAAGAAGGTCGCAAACAGAATCCAGAACGCGCTCGACGTCGAGACGTCGCGCAGCGTGCCGAGCGCAACGGCTGTGATCGGCGCGTGGCTGACCGGCGGGACGGGCACGGGCTCGCTGCCCTCGTCGCCGAACGGGCGCAGGCCCACATCGCTCGGCCGGTCGCGCATGACGAGCGCGACGGCGGTGGCGGAGACGCCGAGCATGAGGCAGACGAAAGAAAGTGCGAGACGCCAACCGAAGCGTTCGGTGAGGCCCGCGAGCAGCGGCAGGAACACGAGCTGCCCCGTGGCGACGCTCGCGGTCATGATGCCGACCACGAGGCCGCGCCGCGCGGCGAACCAGCGCGTGGCGATGGTGGCCCCTAACACCAGCGCCGTCATGCCGGTGCCGATGCCGATCACGACGCCCCACAGCAGCATGAGCTGCCAGACCTGCGTCATCCCGAGCGAAGCCACCAGCGCCGAGACGACAATGAGCTGCGCCGTCAGCGTCACGTTGCGCAGGCCGTAGCGGTTGAGGAGGGCGGCTGCGAACGGCGCCATCAGGCCGAACAGGATGAAACGGATCGAGAGCGCGGAAGAAATCTCCGCGGTGCTCCAGCCGAATTCCTTTTGCAGCGGCACGATGAACACGCCGGGCGCGCCGACGGTGCCGGCGCTGATCAGCGCGGCGAGGAAGGTCACGCCGACCATCGCCCAGCCGTAGTGAATCTTTCGGCGGCCAAGTGTTGCCGCGAGCCAGTTCGAAATCATTGAGCCCCAACCTTACCTGGAGGATTTAGCGTGACCTGTTCAAGCCTGGCATTCTGGCACGAGTCGCGCGCGTCTGAAATGCCAGACTTCCCTCAATTCCGGACATTTTGCCTAGTTTGCAAACCGCTCGACCGCGATCGCGGTCGCTTCGCCGCCACCGATGCAGAGTGCCGCGACGCCGCGCTTGAGGTTCTGCGCCTCCAGCGCATGAAGCAGCGTCACGATCAGCCGCGCGCCGGTGGCGCCGATGGGATGCCCGAGCGCGCAGGCGCCGCCATTGACGTTGAGCTTCTCTCTGGGAATACCGAGGTCGCGCTGCGCGGCCATAGCCACCACGGCAAAGGCCTCGTTGATCTCGAACAGGTCGACGTCATCGACGCTCCAGCCGACCTTGTCGAGCAGCTTGCGGATCGCCGGGATCGGCGCGGTGGTGAACCATTGCGGCTCCTGGCTGTGGGTGGCGTGGCCCTTGATCTCGGCCAGCACCGGCAGGCCATTGCGATCGGCAAGCGTGCGGCGCATCAGCACGAGCGCGGCTGCGCCGTCGGCATTGGCGGACGACGCCGCCGGCGTGATAGTGCCGTTGGCGCGGAACGCCGGTTTCAATCCGGGGATCTTTGCCGGATCGACCTTCAGCGGATGCTCGTCATTGGCGATGACGCGAGGACCGGCCTTCTCGCTGAGCGTGATCGGTGCGATCTCGGCCTTGAACGCGCCGCTCTCCACCGCCTTGCGCGCGCGGCTCAGCGTCTCCATCGCAAAGGCGTCCTGATCCCTGCGCGTGAACTGATAGGCTTCCGCAGTGGCCTCGCCGAAGTCGCCCATCGAGCGGCCGGTCTCATAGGCGTCCTCCAGCCCGTCCATCATCATGTGGTCGATGATGCGGTCGTGGCCGGCGCGGTAGCCGCCGCGCGCCTTCGCCAGCAGGTAGGGCGCATTGCTCATGCTCTCCATGCCGCCGGAGACGACGATGTCGGCCGAGCCCGCGCGGATGATGTCGTGCGCCAGCATGGTCGCCTTCATCCCGGACCCGCAGACCTTGTTGACGGTGGTCGCGCCGGTGGCATCGGGCAGGCCCGCCGCGCGCGCCGCCTGGCGGGCCGGCGCCTGGCCCTGGCCCGCGGGCAGCACGCAGCCCATGAAGACCTCGTCGACCTTCTCGGGCGCAAGTTTTGCGCGGTCCAGCGCCGCGGAGATCACGTGCGAGCCGAGTTTGTGCGCAGCGAGCGGCGACAGCTCGCCCATGAAACGGCCAAGTGGCGTGCGGGCGGCAGAGACGATGACGACGGGATCAGCGGCCATGGCGGGCTCCCTGGGCAGGATGTTGTGAGATTATGATCATCATATGATGCGTCGCAAAAAATGCAACTGCACCCGGCATGAGAAATTGTCGTGCGTGGGATGAGATTTTTTTAGCGTTGGTGGGCGGCCACGCCACAAACAACGCCGTCATCACCCGCGAAAGCGGGTGATCCAGTATTCGAGAGGCAGTGCAAGGATACGGAGAGGCTGCGGCGTACTGGATGCCGAGACAGCCTTACCGCTTCCGGTTGACGAATTCCTGCATCAGCCGGGTCGGCTCATCCGTCAGGAACGACTCGCCGAACACCTTGACGCTGAGATTGACCGACTCGGTCAGCGGCAATTCCTCCCATTGCCGCAGCAGCGCCTTCTGCGACCGTAGCGCTTCGGGGCCGCAGGCGAGCAGCGCCTTCACGGTGTGCTCGACCGCCTCGTCGAGTGCGCCCTCCGGCGCGACCTTGTCGACGAGACCCCAGGCCAGCGCCGTCGGTGCGTCGATGTTTTCCGCCGTCATCACCAGCCAGCGCGCGCGGCCCCAGCCGATCAGGCGTGGCAACAGCGCCGCATGGATCACCGAGGGGATGCCGACACGCACCTCCGGCATGCCGAAATGCGCATCATGCGCGGCTATACGGAAGTCGCAGGCAGCCGCGACCTCGAGCCCGCCGCCGAGACACCACCCCGGCATCCGCGCGATCGTGGGGGCAGGGAAGTTGCGCACGGCTTCGCAGAGATCACGCAGGCGGGAGATGAACGCCTCGGCGGCTATCTGGTCGAGCTTCGCCATCTCCTTGATGTCGGCACCGCCGATCAGGCTCTTCTCGCTCTGGCCGCGCAGCACCACCACGCGGATGCTGCGGTCGGCGGCGAGACGCTGCAAGCCGTCGCGCATGGCGTCGGTGACGCGCGAGCTCAAGATGTTGAGCGAGCCGGCATTGCAGATCATGACCTGCACGACGCCGCGCGCATCGCGCGTCACGCCGCAGTGGGGATTGAGCATTTCCATCGTGAGAACTCGAACGTTGTTGGACACGGGCGGGTCGCGCGGGTCACCGTCACTTCCGGTCCGAAACGCTGGCTTGTCAAGCGTTGGAGCTGATCAAGTTGCAAAAGGCGAAATCCGCTCTATAGTATGATATATATCATATAAAAGAGGCCGCCATGACTGAAGCCGATACGATAGAGCTGTTTTCGCCCGCGCTCCGGCGCGAGCGGGTGGTGGGCTGGCAGGCGCCGGGGCCGGTCGCCAAGGCCGCGATGGGACTATCCGGCATCGAGGTCATGGAGGCGATCCGCGACAGCCGGCTGCCCGCTCCGCCGCTTGCGATGCTGATCGGCTTCGCCATGGCCGTGGTCGAGCCGGGCCGGATCGTGATGGAACTGGAGCCGCGGGAGGATCTCGAAAATACCATCGGGCTTCTGCACGGGGCGACCGCCGCGGCGCTGCTCGATACCGCCATGGGCTGCGCGATCACGACCCGGCTGGAAGCCGGCCAGGGCTCGGTCACCCTCGATCTGAAGCTGACCTTCCTGCGCCCGCTCTCGGTCCGCTCGGGACTGATCTCGGCCGAAGGCAAGGTGGTCAAGCTCGGGCGCCAGACCAGCTACACCGAAGGCTTCGTCCGCAATGGCAGGGGCGACCTTGCGGTGCACGCAACCGCGACCTTTGCAATGATCGGCAATAACCTGACAGCGAATTAATGCTCCATTTTCGCAGGTAGCGTGTTATTACATGACCTTCGACATCCAATGAGACCGGCATGCGCTATTCCAGGGAACACAAGCAGGAAACCCACGACCGCATCGTGAGGAAGGCGTCCGTGCGGCTGCGCGAGAAGGGCGCGCACGGCATCGGCGTCGCCGACCTCATGAAGGAGGCCGGCCTGACCCATGGCGGGTTCTATGCGCATTTCGATTCCCGCGAGGGGCTGGTGATCGAGGCGTTTGCCTACGCCATGGACCGCTCGATGGATCACTGGCGCAAGATGACCGGCGAGGTCGCTCCCGAGAAGCGGCTGGCGCTGATCGCAGAGACCTATCTCTCCGCGCTGCACCGCGACGACCCCGGCCATGGCTGCTCGATCCCCGCGCTCGGCGCCGAGATCGCCCGCGAGAGCCCGAAGACGCGCAAAGCCTTTTCCGGCAAGCTCGACGAGATGATCGAGATGCTGGCCGATCACGTCACCGGCGTGCCGCGCAAGGCCGCGCGCAAGCAGGCGATCGCGACGCTTGCGACGATGGCCGGCACCATGCTGCTAGCGCGGATTGCCGGCTCGAGCGAGCTCTCCGACGAGGTGTTGAAGGCGGGCAAGGATACCGCGCTCGACAGCGCGCGTCGTGAGCCGGCTGCCAAGAAGCCGCGCGAGAAGCAGAGCTAGGCGAAATGCCGTAGGGTGGGCAAAGGCGCGCCAGCGCCGTGCCCACCGCTTCTGCCTCCGCGGCGAGAAAAGAGGTGGGCACGCTACGATTTCACCGTCCCGCGAACAGCGCCCGCTCGCGCTCCACGATCTCACAGATGTAATCGGCCACCGCCCGAATCCGCGCGAGATCCTTGCTGTCGGCATGCATCAGCATCCAGAAGGTGCGGGTGATCGAGATCTCCGCAGGGAGCACTGGCCGAAGCTGCGGATAATCCGCCGCCATGAAATGCGGCAGCACGGCAATGCCAAAACCGGCGAGCGTGGCGTTGAGTTGCGCGATCAGATTGGCGCTGCGGAAACGTGCGGAAATCTTTGGTGATACCTGGGGCAGATAATCGAGCTCCGGCGTGAACAGCAGCTCCTCGATATAGCCGACGAAGCGATGCTGCGGCAGCGCCTCACGCGAGGTGATCGTCGGGAAGCGGTCGAGATAGGCGGGGGCGGCGTAGAGCCCGAGGCGGTAGTCGAGCAGCTTGCGGCCGACGATGCGGCCTTCCTTCGGCATGGTCAGGCTGATTGCGATGTCGGCCTCGCGCTTGGAGAGGCTGAACAGCCGTGCCGTAGCCACAAGTTGCAGATCGAGATCGGGATACCGGTCCGCAAACGGTGCGAGCCGCGGCGCGAGGAACGCAGTGCCGAAACCGTCGGGCGCGCCGATCCGCACCGTGCCGGTCAGCCGCGCGAGCGAGCCGCCGACCTGTTCCTGGTTGGCGACGATGGTCGATTCCATCGCCTCCGCGCTGTCGGCGACGCGCTGGCCGGCTTCGGTAAGGAGGTAGCCGGTCTTGCGCCGGTCAAACAGCTTGGCCGAGAGATGCTTCTCCAGCCGGTCGACGCGGCGGATCACCGTCGCATGATCCACGCCGAGCTGTTTTGCCGCAGCCGACACCGAGCCGCCCCGCACGATGGCCAGCACGAAGCGGAAGTCGTCCCAATCGATCGCGCCTTGATCCAGCATTTTCGCACATCTATGGTGCAATATCTCAGACTTGAATCCTATAAAATGCAGGTCAATAGGATTTGTCAAAGCTATCTAACCCGCTCTTGAGGGAGGTATTCATGCGCGACGTCGGACATTTCATCGGTGGCAAGGAAGTGAAGGGCAAGTCGGGCCGTACGGCCGACGTCTTCGAGCCGATGACCGGTGACGTCCAGGCCAAGGTGGCGCTGGCGTCGAAAGCGGAAGTCCGTGCAGCCGTCGAAAACGCCCGTGCTGCCCAGCCGGAATGGGCCGCGACCAACCCGCAGCGCCGTGCCCGCGTGATGACGAAATTCGTTGAATTGGTGCAGCGCGATTACGACAAGCTCGCCGAGCTGCTCGCGCGCGAGCACGGCAAGACCGTTCCCGACGCCAAGGGCGACATCCAGCGCGGTCTTGAAGTCGCCGAGTTTGCCTGCGGCATTCCGCATCTGATGAAGGGCGAATACACCGAAGGCGCTGGCCCCGGCATCGACATCTATTCGCTGCGCCAGCCGCTCGGCGTCGTTGCGGGCATCACGCCGTTCAATTTCCCGGCGATGATCCCGATGTGGAAGTTCGCGCCCGCCATCGCCTGCGGCAACGCCTTCATCCTCAAGCCCTCCGAGCGTGATCCGGGCGTGCCGATGTTGCTAGCCGAGCTGATGATGGAAGCGGGTCTGCCGGCAGGCATCCTCAACGTCGTCAACGGCGACAAGGAAGCGGTCGATGCGATCCTGGACGATCCCGATATCAAGGCCATCGGCTTCGTCGGCTCGACGCCGATCGCGCAGTACATCTACGAGCGCGCGGCCCAGACCGGCAAGCGCTGCCAGTGCTTCGGCGGCGCCAAGAACCACGCCATCGTCATGCCGGATGCCGACATGGACCAGGCGGTCGATGCGCTGATCGGCGCGGGCTATGGCTCGGCCGGCGAGCGCTGCATGGCGGTCTCGGTCGCGGTCCCCGTCGGCAAGACCACCGCCGACCGCCTGATGGAGAAGCTGATCCCGCGCGTCGAGTCGCTCAAGATCGGCACCTCGATCGATCCGTCCGCCGACTACGGCCCGCTGGTGACGCGCGAGGCGGTCGAGAAGGTCAAGAGCTACATCGACATCGGCATCAAGGAGGGCGCGACACTCGCCGTCGACGGCCGCGGCTTCAAGATGCAGGGCTACGAGAAGGGCTTCTATCTCGGCGGCTCGCTGTTCGACAACGTCACCAAGGACATGCGGATCTACAAGGAAGAGATCTTCGGTCCCGTGCTCTCGGTCGTGCGCGCGCACGACTACAAGGAGGCGCTGGCGCTGCCGTCAGATCATGACTACGGCAACGGCGTTGCGATCTTCACCCGTGACGGCGACGCCGCGCGCGACTTTGCGGCCAAGGTGAACGTCGGCATGGTCGGCATCAACGTGCCGATCCCGGTGCCGATCGCCTATTACACCTTCGGCGGTTGGAAGAAGTCCGGCTTCGGCGATCTCAACCAGCACGGCCCGGACTCGGTCCGCTTCTACACCAAGACCAAGACGGTGACCTCGCGCTGGCCGTCCGGCGTCAAGGAAGGCGCGGAGTTCTCGATACCGCTGATGAAGTAACTCAAACAGCGCGAGCTCGACATGCAGTTCGCTCTGAACGAGGATCAGGTCGCGGTTCGCGACATGGCGCTGGCGTTTGCGGCCGAGAAGATCGCGCCGCACGCGCTGCGCTGGGATGAGGAGAAGCACTTTCCCGTCGACGTGATGCGCGAGGCCGCAAAGCTCGGCATGGGGGGCATCTACATCCGCGACGACGTCGGCGGATCCGCCATGACGCGGTTCGATGCGGCGCTGATCTTCGAAGCGCTCGCGACGGGCTGTCCGACCACCTCGGCCTTCATCTCCATCCACAACATGGCGTCCTGGATGATCGATGCCTTCGGCAGCGACACCCAGCGCCACAAATGGCTGCCGAAGCTCTGCACCATGGAGCTGATCGCGAGCTACTGCCTGACCGAGTCGGGCGCAGGCTCCGATGCCGCCGCGCTGCGGACGCGCGCAGTGCGCGACGGCGATCATTACGTGCTCAACGGCCAGAAGCAATTCATCTCGGGCGCCGGCGGCACCGACGTGCTCGTTGCGATGGTGCGGACCGGCGGTGACGGTCCCGGCGGCATCTCGACGCTGGTCATCGACGGCAAGACGCCGGGCGTGTCGTTCGGCGCCAACGAGCGCAAGATGGGCTGGAATGCCCAGCCGACCCGCGCCGTGATTTTCGAGAACGCCCGCGTGCCGGTTGAAAACCGGCTGGACGCGGAGGGCGTCGGCTTCAAGATCGCGATGGCCGGCCTCGATGGCGGCCGCCTCAACATCACGGCGTGCTCGCTCGGCGGCGCGCAAGCCGCGCTCGACAAGGCGCGCAGCTACATGAAGGAGCGTAAGGCGTTTGGAAAGCGCCTCGACGAATTCCAGGCGCTGCAATTCCGCCTCGCCGACATGGCGATCGAGCTCGAGGCCGCGCGCACGTTCCTCTGGCGCGCAGCCGCCGCGCTCGACCGCAAGGATCCCGACGCCACCATGCTCTGTGCCATGGCAAAGCGGTTCGGCACCGATGTCGGCTTCGAGGTCGCCAACCACGCGCTGCAGCTTCACGGCGGTTACGGCTACCTCAGCGAATACGGCATCGAGAAGATCGTGCGCGATCTGCGCGTGCATCAGATCCTCGAAGGCACCAACGAGATCATGCGGCTGATCGTGGCGCGCAAGCTGATCGAGGGCGCGCGATGACGGTTGTGGTAGAAGAGGGCGATCTGATCGCGCGCGTCGAAGGTTCGGCCGGCGTGATCCGGCTCAATCGTCCCAAGGCGATCAACGCGGTGACGCTGGAGATGTTTCGCGACATCGAGAAAGCGCTCGACCGCTTCGAGGTCGATCCGGCCGTCAGCGTGATCCTTCTCGAAGGCGCCGGCGAGCGCGGCCTGTGTGCCGGCGGCGATATCCGCGCACTCTGGGAG